>JAAYYY010000237.1 GCA_012515125.1 Chloroflexota bacterium | reverse complement strand
GCAGGCGGCGCGCTGGGCACTTCCAGGATTTCGGGGAACTTTGGAGCGCTCACCTTCTTCTGCCAGGTGTAGATCCCCACCGCCGCTAGCGCCCCGACGAACACGCCGATGATACTCCACAGCATGTCGTTGAGCGTTTCCACCAGGGGGTCATCTTCACTTTGGTAAGGCATTTTAGACCTCAGTTGTGAAAGAAGTAAACGTTATCTCGGTAAGCTGACTTAGTTATATAGCGAAATCATATCCTGGGGAAATCTCCCCCTGTCAGGGCGCAATGGGACCGTGCGGAGTCAGTCCCCATTGGAGGGCAAGGCGGCCCGGCCTTGCGGATTGTCTCCAACGTCGGCGTCTAGGCCGGGCGCCAAAGCTCCGGTCTCTTGCCTTCAGAACGGAGCAAGGACTTGGCTCCGCGACGGTGATGGCACGCGCGCCGGCAACCGGCGCGGTGCCGCACTTAGCATAGCAGTCGCGGGCGCCTTAAAGCCCGAAAATACGGTGAGAGTTTGGCAAGAGCGCCGAGGGTCGTTCATCGCCCCCACGAAGCCAAATTGGCGCGGTGAGGACGTTTTGCGGGGTGATTTTGTCGGCGATGGTGAACCAGAACACCTGCGCGTCCTTACCCACTGCCAATTCAGTCTGTCGTTTCATATTGCGCAGCCGCCGCTCGCCGGTCGTGACCACCAGCCAGCGCCCGGACTGATACCCGAACCGCTGCTTGTATGCCGCGCTGCGCAGATACGCCACGCCAGGCCGCACCTTCTCGCGCGCAAAGCGTGGGTTGTCCTCGGTCGCGCAGTCAATTTCCAGTAGCAGTCGCGACTGCTGTTTACCCTTGCGAATCACAAAGAAGCCGTCAGGCCGCACCAGGCGCCGGGATTTCGTGCCGTTGGCCTGCTTGTACTCTACTTTGTCTGGGTGCGCCCAGAACTCACCCTCGGGAATCCACTGCTCGAGTGAAATATCCTGGTTTTCCGCGCACGCTTCCATCACGTCCATCCGGAAGTCGTTGACTCCCAGGTCGTGGGCAATCTGCGCCCAGCGCGGCTCGCGCCGGTAGGCAAACTCGCGCAGCGTCTGGCCATGTAGGCCCGCTACGTGCGCCGCTCCTCGCTTGGCAAGCCAGTAGACCATGCACGGCAAGCCCGCCCGTTGCATGCGGCTGGGCTTGGCCAGATACCCGTGTTGAAACAGTAAGCTCAAGCGTAGTCGTGCCTGGCGCTCGCCGGTGAAAAACAGCCGGCGAATCTGGTAATCACCCAGCACACCGTCGAAGGCGTGCACCGCCTCGAGCATCCGGCTGTCGCGCTCGGTCAGCTTCATCGGTGTAGGCTGAGCCGGTCGCCGGGCCTGGGTGGGCGCTCGCTTAAGCGGAAATAACTCCATGTGTCTCAGTGTACCGGACGGCCCACCGCTTTTCTACCCTTCCCGAGCGCTCGATGACGCGTCTTGGTGGCGGACGCGGACCCGTCGCTGCACTCCCCCGTCGGCCTGCAAGGCCGACCGCCCTGGGCGAGCGTGGGGGCTGGCCGCTTCATCGTCTGCCCCCCGCGTCCGACGCCGCCCGCCCATGCTCACCTGCGAGACCACCCCCCCAAGCGTTTATTGCAATAGCAGCTACCTCTCTGGGAAACAGCGGCGGCGACCGGGGCGGTCGGGCTTCCAACGCGGCGCAGCCACGTGCAGAAGGCCGACGGGGGGTCGCCCGCCGATGGTGGGGTTGAGCGCAGCTGGCGATGGGCGTCCCTTCCGGGCGTCCAGCCAGCCGGTGAAGCGAACACCCTGCCTGAGAAGGG
>JAAYYY010000236.1 GCA_012515125.1 Chloroflexota bacterium | reverse complement strand
GCCACGCGGGGGTTGGGCACGCCACGCACCCGCTCGACGTAGAGGCTGCCCATCTGCGCAAACTGCAGCAGAAACTCCGGCCGGGCGTCGGCGTTGGCGCCGTTGTCGATGAGCATCGGGTTGCCTTTGATGGGGAAGAGCACGCCCAGGGCCGGGCGCTTGATGCCGCGAATACGACGCAGCGTCTGCAACATCGCCACGGCGAGCACGCCGCCCGTATTGCCGGCCGAGACAAAGGCGTCGGCCTTGCCCGCCTTCACCAGATTCATGCCCACGTGCATCGACGAGTCCTGCTTCTGGCGGGAGGCCTCGCTGGGCACGTCGGTCATGGTGATGACTTCGCCGGCATGGACCACACGCAGGGGCAGGTTGGCCGTATCTTGCCGGGCAAGCACGGCGCGGATGCGCTCCTCGTCGCCGACGAGAATGATCTCATCGCCCCATTCCCGGGCCGCAGCCACGGCGCCCATGACGTCCGGCTCGGGGTGGTTATCGCTGCCCATGGCGTCGACGACGATACGCATTGCTTCCTCGGGCACTCCTCTTGGTGCAAGACAAAGGCGGGCCGTTGCCCGCCTCGCAGTTTGCGGATTCTACAGGCCCCCCAGAGGAATGTCAAACAAGCAAAAAGCGCACGCCGGGCCAGGCCCGGCGTGCGCTTTCAAGGAGTGTACTCAGTTGTCAGGGGCAGCCTAGAAGGGGATGTCGTCCTCTTCTTCGACGGCCTGCCCACGGCCTCCATAGGACTGACCACTGTCTACGTCGGCCACCACATTGTCACTACGGCCGCCGATGAACCGGACCTGGAAAGCCCGGATCTCATAGGAGGCGCCCGCAGTTCCGTCCTGACGGGTAAAGATCCGAGGGCCACCCGTCTGTGGATCTGTTTCAAGCCTTCCTTCTACTAACACCTGGCTTCCCTTGCTCAAGTACTGATTCACTGTTTCCGCCTGCTTGCCCCAGACGGCGACACGGAACCAAGTTGTCTCTTCTCGGGCCTCGCCAGAACGAGGATCATTCCAACGACGGTTCGTGGCTACATTCAGATTCGTTACAGCAGTACCATCGGGCATGTACCGCATTTCGGGATCACGCCCCAGGTTCCCAACGATAATTATCTTCTGGTACATCGTTTCTCTCCTTAAAACTGGCAGTGGACCTACCCTACGTGATGGACGATCCTAACAGCTTCCGACGGTTTGCTCAACTGGCTGCTCGTCCATTTTGAGCTTATCTTACCACTGCCAACCGGTGAATAAGACCTCTACAGTATAGCACAAATGTTCGCGCGTGGGAAGTCCCAGTTTGTGATTCTGAACTGTGATTTGGCTGATTTTCTTGATGAGCTATGATTGTTTGCGGCCGCGAATCGAGGTTGTATGGGAGGGACAGGGCCTACCTGTCCCTCCCGCCTGTTACCCTAATATGGACCTAGACCCAGCCGCGCAGGCGGACGGCCTGCGCCACGCGATCGACGGCGACGAGATAGGCCGCCACGCGGTTGGGTACGTTCTTGCGCTGCGCCATGTTGTGGACGGCGTGGAAAGCGGTCGTCATGCTGGCGTCTAGCCGCTGCTGTACGAGATCCGCGTCCCAGTAGAACTGGTAGGCATTCTGGACCATTTCGAAGTAGGAGACGGTCACACCACCGGCGTTGCAGAGGAAGTCCGGGATGATGTAGATGTCCTTATCGTTAAAGATTTCGTCGGCTTCCGGCGTGGTGGGGCCGTTAGCCAGCTCGGCGATAACCCGCGCCTTGATGTTGGCGGCATTCTGCCCCGTCAGCTGATTCTCAATCGCCGCTGGAATCAATACGTCCACGTCCAGCTCCAGTAGCTCGGAATTGCTGATCGCGTCCCCATCCTTGAACCCCGGAATGCGTCCCGCCTCACGCATGTGCGCCGCAACCTCGTCGGGATCGAACCCATTGGGATTGTACAGAGCGCCAAACTCGTCGCCGATGCCGACGACCTTCAGGCCGAGCACCTTGGTCGCAAGCTGGTGGGCGTGCGAGCCGACGTTGCCATAGCCCTGGATGGCGCAGGTTGCCCCCTCCATATTCATGCCCAGCACCTTGCCCGTTTCGCGAATCGTCACGATGCCGCCCATTGCCGTTGCCGGCGGACGCCCGGCCGAGCCGCCCAGCTCCAGCGGTTTGCCCGTGATCGTGCCCGGCTCCTTGTGGCCGACCAGCGTCTCGTACTCATCGAGCATCCACGACATGATCTGGGCGTTGGTGTTAACGTCCGGCGCTGGCGAATCCTTGAACAGGCCCACCTCCTGGTAGATGGCGCGAATGTAGCCCCGGCTTAGCCGTTCCAGCTCGTTGCGGGACAGCTCGCGCGGGTTGCAGGGCACGCCGCCCTTGCCGCCGCCCAGCGGCAGGTTGGCGACTGCGGTCTTCCAGGTCATCCACGCTGCCAGAGCACGGACTGTGTCGATTGTCTCGTCGGGATGGAAGCGGACGCCGCCTTTGGCCGGGCCGCGCGCATCGTTATACTGCACGCGATAACCCTGGAAAACACGAGTCCGGCCGTCGTCCATGCGAACCGGAATCGTGAAATGATACTCGCGCATCGGCTGGCGCAGGAAAGCGTGCATGTCCGGATCGAGCTGGAGTACGGCTGCGGCCTCATCCAGTTGCGCCTGGGCAATAGCAAATGGGTTCAGGTTTTCAGTCATTGTCACGAAATCTCCATTGTAGACCGCTGAAGTAAACAGCCTTTTCCCGGGTTGGCCGGGCAAGCGTTGCCAGCCGGCGTTAAGGGAGGCTGCTCCATATGGTCATTGTATACAAGGTACGTGGCTCCCGCGTATGACATTCTGCACGAGATTCTATCACCTTTGTCACATCTTGCGAGCCCCTGTGAGCGAATCGCATATAGCGGTCCGCAAGGGGCTCCAACCTCCTGAGAGCGGCGCTAACGTTGTTGCCGGTGATCAGCCGCTGTGTTAAGATCCATCCGCTGGTGGGGTGTCGCCAAGTGGTTAAGGCGCCGGACTTTGAATCCGGTATTCGGAAGTTCGAATCTTCCCACCCCAGCTACCACGAGGGGCGTTCGGCGAGCGCCCCTTTTTGATGGACAGGCCCGTCGCCGGCAGCGGGCGACCGCAAACACTTCAGGATTCGCGATGACTGTTGCCGCCATACTTCTGGCAGCGGGCCACGGCACCCGCATGAATTCGAAGACGCAGAAGGTGCTGCATGGCGTGGGCGGGAAGCCGATGATTCTGCACGTCTTCGAGGCGGCGGAGTCGGTCGCCGACCTGCCCCCGGTTGTCGTTGTGGGCGCCGGGGAGGAAGGGGTGCGCGCGCTGCTTGGCGAGCGGGCTACCTACGTGGTCCAGGAGCAGCGGTTGGGCACGGGCCACGCTACGTTAATGGCCGAGGACGTACTGCGCGGCCGCGCCGACCAGGTGCTGGTCACCTACGGCGACATGCCGTTGCTGCGGGCCGGCTCGCTGGCGAAGCTTGTGGCCGAACAGCGGCAGAGCAGCGCTGTGATTGCCCTGCTGAGCGTGTTGGGCGACGCCGGCTCCAGTTTCGGCCGGGTCGTGCGCGCCGCTGATGGCGCCGTATCTGAGATTGTCGAGGTTGCCGAGGCCCGGCAGCGGGCGAACACGGCCGAATTGCTGGCCATTCGCGAACTCAACGCCGGCGTCTACTGCTTCGAGGCCGGCTGGCTCTGGGATAACCTGCCTCGACTGCCCTTGCGGCAGGCCCGGGATGGCCAGGAGTATTACCTGACCGATATGGTCGGGCTGGCAGTGGCGCAGGGGGAGCGAGTGGTGGCTATTGTGGGCGAGGACCCGGATGAGTTTCTGGGCGCCGGTACGCGCGCGGAGCTGGTCGCTGTGGAGAAGGCGTTCCGGCGCCGGGCGAATAGGCGCTGGCTAGAATCCGGCGTTACGCTGATTGATCCGGAAACGACGTACATTGACCAGCAGGCCATCATCGGCCAGGATACGGTGATCTGGCCGAATAGCTACATCCAGGGCCATAGCTGTGTCGGCTCCGATTGTGTGATCGGTCCCAATACCATTCTCCGGGATGCGCAGGTCGGAAACGGCTGTATCATTGAGCAGGCCGTCGTCGAAGCGAGCGAGATACCATCCGGCACACGCGTGCAGCCGTTTACCTTTCTGCGCGACAATAAAGAGGTGTAGTTAATGATCGTCACTGCCGGGCAGCGCCAAGCGCTCCAACAAGCAGCCTGCCAGAGCCGCCAGAACGCCTACGCTCCTTATTCCGGTTTCTGCGTGGGCGCTGCCGTGCTCGGCGGCAGCGGCGCCATCTATCCGGGCGTCAACATCGAGAACGCCGCGTATGGCCCGACCATCTGCGCCGAGCGCGTGGCTATTTTTTCGGCAATCACGGCCGGCGAGAGCCAGATCCTGGCGGTAGCAGTCTGCACCGAGAACGGCGCCACACCCTGCGGATCCTGCCGTCAGGTGATGCGCGAGTTTGCGCGGGATCTTCCCGTCTTCATTTGTGACACGGCCGGGAACAGCCACGAGACGAGTCTTGCTGCCTTGCTACCCGACTCTTTTGGCCCGGAGGATTTGAAGGAGAGTAGGCAGTAGGCAGTAGGCAGTTGGAAGTTGGAGACGCTTTCCTTGAGCCTCCAACCTCGAACTTCTAACTTCTGACCACCGACCAATGCCGACCACTAACTGATCATTATGCCCCGCGAACGTACATACCGGACTGAAGCGATTATTTTGCGACGCCAGGACTTTGGCGAGGCGGACCGGCTGCTCACGCTCTATGCCCGCGACCGGGGCAAGCTACGCGTCATCGCCAAGGGCGCCCGCAAGCCGCAGAGCCGCAAGACCGGCCACGTCGAACTGTTCATGCGTACCCGGTTCCTCGTTGCCGAAGGGCGTAACCTCGACCTCATTACACAGGCCGAGACGGTCGAAGCCTACCCGGCCCTGCGCGAGGATCTGGTGCGCACGACGTATGCCAGCTACGCGGTGGAGCTTCTCGACCGCTTTACGGCCGACGAAGACAGGAACCCGCAGCTATACGATCTGCTGGCCGACGCGCTGGGCTGGTTTGCCACCACCCAGCAGCCGCTGCTGGCGGCCCGCTTCTACGAGCTGCACCTCCTGCAGCTCACCGGCTTCCGGCCACAGCTCTTCCACTGTGTCGGCTGCGGCGAGGCGATTGTCGAGCAGGATCAGCTGTTCAGCGGCGAGTTGGGCGGCCTGCTCTGTCCGGGCTGCGCGGCGGCGGATCGCAACGCCCGGCCGATTTCGGCCGCGGCGGTCAAGGTTCTGCGCTTTCTGCAGTCGCGGCCCTGGGAGGCCGTGCGCCGGCTCGGCTTGCGGCGCGACCTGCACGCCGAGCTGGAAACCGTCATGCATTATTACATCATCTATCTACTGGAGCGCGACCTGAAGTCCACGGAATTTTTGCACCGGCTGCGGCGCGAGAGGCCCGGTACGGCCGGCGCCGCCACCTGATCGCCGGCCCACAATGCCCCGGCCGGAAGCAGCACGAGTATTACTGAGAGAACATGATCGTATGAGCGAGAAGTTATCCTTTCAAGACGTCATCCTCCGCCTGTTGGACTACTGGAAAGAGCAGGGCTGCGTCATCTGGCACCCGCACAACGTGCAGGTCGGCGCAGGCACGATGAACCCGGCGACGGTGCTGCGCGTGCTGGGGCCGGAGCCGTGGAACGTCGCCTACATCGAGCCCAGCATCCGGCCGGACGACGGCCGGTTTGGTGATAACCCTAACCGCATGCAGCAGCATTACCAGTTGCAGGTCATCCTCAAGCCTGATCCCGGCAATCCACAGGAGCTTTACCTCAAGAGCCTGGAGGCGATAGGCATCAACCCGCGGGAGCATGATATTCGCTTTGTCGAGGACAACTGGCAGAGCCCGGCGCTGGGTGCCTGGGGGCTCGGCTGGGAAGTCTGGCTGGACGGCCAGGAGATCACCCAGTTCACCTATTTCCAGCAGGCCGGCGGGCATGAGCTGGACCCGGTCTCCGTCGAGCTGACCTACGGGCTGGACCGCATTGTTCTTGCCCTGCAAGACGTGGACGCCGTGTGGAAGATCGACTTCGGCTCGGGTGTAGTCTATGGCGACGTCCTGCTCCAGCAGGAGATCGAACAGTGCGAGTATTACTTCAACGTGGCCGACGTGGACGCGTTGCGCACTCTTTACGACATATACGAACAGGAAGCGCGGCGCTGCATATCCGCCGGGTTGATCGCGCCTGCTCACGATTACAATCTGAAGTGCTCCCATATCTTCAACGTCATGGATACGCGCGGCGCTATCGGCGTCACCGAGCGCCAGCAGTACTTTGCCCGTATGCGCAACATCGCCGGGCAGATCTCCGATCTCTATCTGGCGCAGCGGCACGAGCTGGAATATCCCCTCCTCGACAATGAGCTGTGGCGGAACGGCTTGAAAGACGCGCTCAAGGGAGACTCCGGTCCAGCCCCGACGACCGCGGCAGTTCCCGATTCGCCGCAACCCTTTGTCCTGGAGATCGGTAGCGAAGAGCTGCCGGCCGAAGATCTCGACAGCGCGCTACGCCAGCTAAGGGCCGCCGTGCCCCAGATGCTGGACGATCTGCGTCTGGCACACGGCACCGTACGCGTTTATGGCACTCCGCGCCGCCTTGCCGTCCTCGTGGACGACCTCGCGCCCCGGCAACCAGATCTGGAAACAACCGTCAAAGGACCGCCCGCCGAGCGCGCCTACGACGTGGACGGCAACCCGACCAAGGCGGCTGAGGGCTTTGCGCGGGGCAAAGGCGTTGGCGTGCACCAGCTGCAAATCGTCGAAGAAGGAAGCAAACGCTATGTGGCGGCTACGGTGCGCGAGCAGGGGCGTTCGGCGGTGGAAGTGCTCGCCGGGGCACTGCCTGGCCTGATAGCCTCGCTGCGCTTCGAGAAGAGCATGCGCTGGAACCAGACCAACGTCGCCTACAGCCGCCCCTTGCGCTGGATCGTTGCCCTCTTTGGCCCGGTCGTCGTGCCCTTCCAGTATGCCGGGGTGTCGAGCGGGCGCGTAAGCCAGGGGCTGCGCCCTCTCGGCGCGCCGCCCATCGCCATCGACAGCGCGGCTAACTACGAGAAGATGATGGCCGGCAACGGCATTGTCATCGACCCGGAGAAACGCCGGCAGATCATCCGCGCCAACGCCGCCCAGCTCGCCGCCGCCAAGGGCGGGACCATCCCCGACGATCCCGCTCTGGTCGCCGAGGTTACCAATCTGGTGGAACGCCCGACGCCGCTGCTGGGCAGTTTTGAGGAGCGCTATCTGGAGCTGCCGCCAGAGGTGCTGATTGCGGTGATGAGAAAGCACCAGCGCTACTTCCCCGTGCAGGGCGCGAATGGCGCGCTGCTGCCCTATTTCGTCGCCGTGCGTAATGGCGACAGCGAGCATCTGGACATCGTCCGCGCCGGCAACGAACACGTCATCCGCGCGCGCTTCGCCGACGCCGCCTTTTTCTACGGCCGGGATATCCAGCGCAAGCTTGCCGACTTTCTGCCCGACCTGGCGACGCTGACCTTCCAGTCTGATCTCGGCAGCATGCTGGATAAGGTTCACCGTCTGGAACGGCTGGCGCCGGTCGTCGGTGAGATGCTGGGGCTGGACGAGAGCCAGCAGCAGGTGTTGGCCCGCGCGGCGACGCTCTCCAAGGCCGACCTCGTCACGAGCATGGTCGTCGAAATGACCTCGCTGCAGGGCGTGATGGGCGGGCACTATGCCCTGCGCAGTGGCGAACCGGCTGCGGTTGCGGAGGCCATCGCCGAGCAGTATGAGGCGGTCAGCCAGACGTTGCCGGGACTCGCCCTGGCCCTTGCCGACCGGCTTGACAGCCTGACGGGGCTCACGGCGGTGGGCCTCGCGCCAAAAGGGAGCAACGACCCGTTCGCGCTGCGCCGGAGCGCCATTCAGATTGTGGAGAACCTGATTGCCAACGAGCGCTCCTTTGACCTGCGGCAGGCGGTGGCAGCTGCAGCCAGCGTGCAGACGGTCGATGCGGGCAAACAGGTGCAGCGGGAGGTATTGGCCTTTATCGCGGGACGGCTGGAAATCCTCCTGCGCGAGCGCGGTATTCCGACGAACGTCGTCCGCGCCGTCCTCGCCGCCCAGGCCCATGACCCCTACGCGGCGGCGCGAGCGGCGGAAGCTCTGGCCGAAGCGACGCAGGCCGCGGATTGGCCGAAGCTGCTTGACGCCTACGCCCGCTCGGTGCGCATCACGCGCAACCAGGAAAAGCAATTCG
>JAAYYY010000235.1 GCA_012515125.1 Chloroflexota bacterium | reverse complement strand
GGGCTACACGCCTTACCCGCTGGTCCAGTTGCCGCCATTGTCGCCTATCGTGGGAGGCGCCCTGCTGCTACTGGCGCTGCCGGCGTTTCTCTGTCCCCAGCATCAGGGGAGGCACGTATGATTCACATCGAAAAGCTGACCTACACCTTCCCCGGCCGAACGGAGCCGGCCCTGCGTGACATCTCCCTGGACATCAGTCCGGGCGAGTTTGTGCTGATGACCGGCCCTTCGGGCGCCGGAAAATCGACCCTGCTGCGCACCTTCGGCGGGCTGGTGCCCCACTTCAGCGGCGGGCGGCTGGCGGGGCGCATCACCGTCGCCGGGCACGATCCGCTGCGCGAAGGCCCGCCCGTGCTCAGCCAGGTCGTAGGCTACGTCTTCCAGAATCCCGAGGCGCAGGCCGTGCTGGAGGAAGTGGAAGCGGAGATCGCCTTCGGCCTGGAGAACGCGGCCATCCCGCCCGCCGAAATGCGGCTGCGCGTGGAGGAAGTGCTCAATCTGCTCGACCTGGAACCGCTGCGCCGCCGGGCGCTGCGCACGCTGTCGGGCGGCGAGCGACAGCGCACGGCCATTGCCGCGGCGCTCGCCCTGCGCCCGCAGATTCTGGTGCTCGACGAGCCGACGAGCCAGCTTGATCCGCAGTCGGCCGAGGAAGTACTCAGCGCGCTGGTCCGGCTCAACGAAGACCTGGGGCTGACCGTCGTGCTGGCCGAGCACCGGCTGGAGCGCGTCATGCGCTACCCGGACCGCATCATCGCCCTGGATGGCGGGCGCATCTTTGCCGATGGCCCGGCGGCGGACGTTCTCGGCAAGCTGCCGGATCTGCCGCCGCTAGCCCGGCTGGGCAAAGCGCGGCGCTGGCATCCCCTGCCGCGCACGGTCAAAGAGGCCCGTCCCTATGTGCGCCGGGAATCGCCGACGCCTTCGCCGGCTCGCGTACATGCAAACGTCGCGGACCGAGAGCCGCTGCTGCAGGTGCGCGACCTGCACTTCTCCTATAACGGCGCCGCCGTCCTGCAGGGCGTGGACCTGAGTGTGGGCGGCGGCGAAATCGTCGTCCTGCTGGGCCGCAACGGCAGCGGCAAGACGACGCTGCTGCGGCTGGTCATGGGGCTGCTCGCCGCCAGACAGGGGGAGATCCGCGTGCTCGGCGAAGCGACGAACGGGCGCGACGTCGCGGCGATCAGCCGGAAGGTTGCCTACCTGCCGCAGAATCCCGACGACCTGCTCTTTGCCGATAGTGTTGCCGCAGAGCTATCGATGACGCTGCGGAACCATCATTTGCCCGTGGCCCAGCCGCAGATCGCGGAGCTGCTGCAGCAGCTCGACCTGGGCGAGGTTGCAGGCGCTTACCCGCGCGACCTCTCGGTGGGGCAGCGTCAGCGGGTGGCGCTGGGGGCGGTCATGGTCACCCGCCCGCCGCTGATGTTGCTGGACGAGCCGACGCGGGGGCTGGATTACGCAGCCAAGCGGCAGCTCGTCTCCCTCTGGCAGGAGTGGCGCGCCGGGGGGATGGGGCTGCTGCTCGTCACACACGACGTAGAGCTGGTCGCCGAAGTCGCCGACCGCGTGCTCGTGCTGGGCGACGGGGAGATTATCGCCGAAGGGCTGCCGGAGGAGGTGCTGCCGGCCTCGCCCCTCTTTGCGCCCCAGGTTGCCCGGCTCTTCCCCGAACAGGGGTGGCTGACCGTTGAAGATGCGCTTGCCGGTCTGGCGCCGGCAGGCGCCGCCACAGGAGATTGAGAATGCCGCGACTGACAAAGATTTACACGAGAAAAGGAGACGAAGGGATGACCTCGCTTGGCGGCGGGCAGCGGGTGCGCAAAGATTCGCTGCGCGTCACCGCCTATGGCTGGGTGGACGAGCTGAACGCGGAGCTGGGCGTCGCCCTGGCCCACGGTCTGAGTATGCGGCTGGCGAAGATCGTGCCGGAACTGCAAAACGAGCTATTTCGCGTCGGCACCGACCTCGCCTTCGTCGAAGATGACCGGGAGAAGTACAAGAAGCATAACCTGCCCCAGATCGAGGCGCGTCATGTGCGGCGGCTGGAGGAGCTGATTGACGAAGTGAATGAAATCGTCGGCCCGCTGGAGAACTTCATCCTGCCCGGCGGCTCTATTGGCGCAGCGCACCTGCACCTTGCGCGCACCATCTGCCGCCATGCCGAGCGCGCCGCCACTGCCCTCGCCGCAGAGGAAAAGATCGGCGAATATGTCCTTCCCTATCTGAATCGCCTTTCCGACGCGTTATTCGTCATGGCCCGCTACGAAAACCATGTCCAGCACGTGGCCGAGCCGCTCTGGGACTCCCACGCCTGAAAGATAAACGGATCGCGAACTTCCAGCTCGCATCTTTACAGTCGTGCCAGCCGTGCCGTTTTCGGGTAAACTGCATGGCGGCGCCCGGCGGTCTCTTGCGTCAGGCGAGGGGCGGCTGGTACCGGGTGTCCAGCGCACAAAGAGGATGGGATGTTCGACAATCTGACCCTTCTGGCCATTATCATTATTGTCATCTGGCTGGCTACGCTGGCCTACTTTTTCTACACGTCGCGCCAGCAGCAGGAGATTCGCCGCGAGCTGGACGAGCTGCGGGAGTTGATGGAGCAAGAGGAAGGGGATCAATAGCCGTGGCGCACAGGTGGACCATTCTTCTACTGCTCCTCCTGGCGCTGGTCGTCGTGGGCTGCGGGGGCGCTGAGGTGGACGCCTGCAACGACGACGGCGCGCTCTTCTTCGACGACTTCCGCGAAGGCCAGGATTGCGGCTGGGTTCTCTACAACCGCAGCGGGGCGGCTGTGGAGCGCGAAGGGGAGACGCTGCGGCTGACGACGAGCCAGCCGGGGCAGATCTGGTGGACGAACGCCGGGCGCAACTTCGACGACCTGATCCTGACCGCCGACATCCAGCACATTGACGGCCCTCGCGACAACGCCTATGGCCTGATTTGCCGCTACCAGAGCAGCGAGAACTTCTACGTCTTTCTGATCAGCAGCGACGGCTACTATGCCATTGGCAAATACCAGAGCGGCAACGCGCAGATCACCTACCTGAACGAGGGCGGCGAATATACCTTCAGCGAGGCGATTGATCAGGAGGCGGGAATCAACCGGGTCCGGGCAAGCTGTATCGGCAACGAGCTGAGCCTGTCGGTCAACGGCGTGTTGCTGGAGAGCGTGAGCGATCCGACCTTTGTGACCGGCGACATCGGCCTGGCGGCAAGCACGTTCGAGACCGGCGCGCTGGAGGTTGCTTTCGACAACGTCAGGGCGATTGCGCCATGAAATGGTGGGCGGGCGCGCTGCTGTTGCTTCTCCTGCTCGCCGGCTGTCGCCCGCAGCCCGAGCAACAGACGCTGGAGGGGCCGGCCAGCCCGGAGGATGTCATCTTTGCCGACGACTTTTCTCCGGCGACGGTGGGCAAATGGCAGCTCGAAGGAGATGAGCGGGGGCAGTCGCTCCTGCAGGACGGGCAGCTTATCATCGAGGTCAACGACGCCAACACAGTGCAGTATGTCGCGCTGGCGGAGCAGTCGTTCGCGAACTTCGCGCTGGAGGTGGACGCGACACTGCTTGCCGGCAGCACCGACAGCACCTACGGCGTGCTTTTCCGCATGACCGGGCCGGACCAGTTCTATCGCTTCGACATCACCGGCAACGGCCTCTTCGTAGTGGAGCGCTACGACGAAGGGGGCGGCTGGACGCGCCTCACAGACGACTGGCAGGAGTCGGCGCTCCTGCATCAGGGCGTGAACGCCACGAACAGGCTGGGCGTCCTCGTCGTGGGCGGCACCTTCAACTTTTACGCCAACGGGGAGCTGCTGCTGCAGCTCGCCGACGCCCGCTATAGCGGCGGCGCCATCGCGCTGGATGCGGGCACGTATGGCCAGCCCGGCCTGCGCGTCGCCTTCGACAATCTGGTCGTCAGCCAGCCATAAGCGGTGTCCCCCCCATCGCCGAACAAAAAAGAGCCCGGCGTGACCGGGCTCTACTGATGCAGTAGGCGCTGCTTACTCAGTCTCCACCGGCTCCGTGTCGTCAGGGCCGGCGTCTTCTCCTCCGGCGATTTCAGCCGCCGGTGTTTCATCTTCGCCGGCCGGCGGGAGTTCCTCAGCCTGCTCATCTTCGACCGGGGCAGCTTCCTCGTCGTCTGCTTCCATTTCGACGACGCTCTCGGGCTGTACGTCTTCGCCGGCGTCAGCTTCGCCTTCTTCCATCTCCACAACGGCTTCCGGCTCCGTCTCTTCGGCGGCGGCAGGCTCTTCTTCTGCAGCCGCGGCTGCCGCCTCCTCGCGCTGGCGCTGCATCCACGCGATCTGCTCCTCGGGCTTGACCCGGCGCATGCTCAGGCTCAGCCGTTCTTCCCGTGCATCGACGTCGAGGACGCGCACGAGCACGGTGTCTCCTTCGTGCACGATGTCGTTGATGGTGGCCGGGGCGAAGATGTCAATCTCGCTGACGTGCACAAGCCCGACGACGCCCTCGTCCACTTCCACAAAGGCGCCGAACTCCTCGACGTTAGTCACCCGCCCCTCAACCAGGTCGCCAGGTTTATAGCGCTCCTCGACGCTATCCCAGGGGTTGGGCAATACGGCTTTGCGGCTCAGGCTGATACGCTCGCGCTCTGGATCGACGTCCTGGATTTCGACTTCAATCGTGTCGCCGACGTTGAGGACCTCACGCGGGTCGTCCACGCGATGCCAGGCCATCTCCGAGACGTGCAGCAGTCCGCTGACGCCGCCGCCGAGATCGACGAAGGCGCCGTACTTGACGATGTTCGCAACGCGCCCCTCGACGACACTGCCCATATCGAGCTGTTCGAGGGTGCGGCGGCGCTGTTCCTTATGCGCAGCCTTGGCCGAGAAGATGAGGCGGCGGCGGGGCTGATCGACTTCAAGCACCTTCAGCAGGAGCGTGTCGCCGACCCGGCGCGCTTTCCGGGACTCAGCCTGCAGCTGGCCGCCACTGTAGCGGAGATCGGGCACGTGCGAGTTGGGCACGAAGCCCTGGAGCTGGCCGAACTGCACGAGCAGGCCGCCTTTGTTGTAGCCGACGATTTCCAGCTCCACCGCCTCTTCTGTTTCCAGCAGGCGCTCGGCCCGCTCCCAATCTTCCTGCTCCAGCCCTTTGTGGATGGACACCAGCAGCTCTTCATCGCCGACGGGGGAGTTCAGTACGTACACGGGCAGCTCCATACCGCGCTCCAGACTCTCCAGCATCTCCTCATCGAGCAGGGCCAGATCGTTGCTGGGAACGATGGCATCTCGTTTGGCGCCTACGTCGATGAAGACGGCGTTGTCTTCCACACGCAGGATGTGACCGCGCACGATCTCCCCGCGCTGCAGCATCGTGTATTCGTACTCGTCCAGTAACTCGGCAAAAGAAGGGCTGGCGGCGGCGTCCTCGCCTTCCTCAGCCGGCTCAACTTGATTCTCAAAATTCTCGGTGGTCATAGTCTCCTAAGGTTAAAACGAAAAAAGCGGATGGCGGCAGCCGCACAGACGTGCCGCTGCAACGGGCGGGCCGTTCATGCCGCATCCGCAACTTTGTCCAGGCCTTTCTGCAAAAGACTGCGCATCCGGTGCTGCGCCTCAGCTTCGTCTACGTCCTGGGCCGCCGACCACTCGTCGAGCAGCCGGTGTGTCAGATCGCGCAGCGCCTGTTCCTCGGTGCCGTTGAGGCCCCGTTCGGCGCGCCGGCCCCAGAGGTCGCGCACCAGCCGGGCTGTGTCGAGCAGCGAATTGGCGCTGTGGACGTGGTCGATGCGGCTCCGGCGGCTCAGGTGATTCTGTTTCATCTCGCGAGGCGGTCGTTCTAGAATAGCCAGGACTTCCTCGAAAGCTTCGGGAGAAGTCAAGGGTCGGAACAGGCCACCGTCAGCCTCGTCAACGGGCACCCAGAGCGTACTGTCGGCGGTGACAACTTTGTAGTACGTTCTCTCCACACCTCCGGGAGCCATCTGCTCGATGGACTCGATTTCGCCCACGCCGTGGTGGCGATGGACGATCCAGTCTCCGGCGTTGTATTCGTGTGCCTGCTTGGCCATTGACTTCTCCCTCCGATGACACACGGCCCGCGGGCCGTGGTCATTACAGATTGCGCTCGCGTCGGCGCGCCCGGCGCTGGGCCTTCTTCATCTTGATGCGCTTCAGCTCGCTCTTGGAAACGTGCCAGCGCTTGCGGCGTGCCGAACTCAGGACCTGGCTCTTGACAACCTGCTTGCGAAAGCGGCGGAGCAGCTGCTCCTGGCTTTCGCCCTGTCTCAGTTCAACTTTAGCCAAATGTCTCACCTCCTTTGTTCTTCACGATCGGTATGCGGTAGCCCAGGGCAACGCGTCGGCTGGCGGCGGGCCAGCAGGCACGCTTGTGGCAGACCCAGTGGTCATGACTGCTTTCGTCGGCGGCCTTTGCGTGGATGTTCGCCTTCAGCGCGCTCCCCCGGCGAAGTCAATAGCGGCAAAAACGATAGACAGCAGCGACCCGGCGAGACCTTGTCTCGACCGGGCACAGGATAAGTTTACTGGATTGCTGGCCTGAACGGAAAAGCCGTCAGCGCTACGTTACCTGCCTTGTATTGGATTGTGCAGTCGCCCGGCGCAGCGCGCCCGACAAACACATACCCAGCATGGGCATAATAGAATATAACATAACGAAACATCCTTGTCGAACGAGGGCGAGTCATGTTAAGGGAACGATTACGCGAGCGGCTGGGCGCCGGCGTGCGACGCCTGGACGCCCTGCACGGCGGCTGCATCGGCCAGGTCTATCGCGCCGAGCTGGAAGACGGACAGCGAGTCGTCGTCAAGGTGGACGACAGCCCCGATCCGCGCCTGGATGTGGAGGCATATATGCTGCGTTACCTGGCGGAGCATAGCGATCTCCCCGTGCCCGGCGTGCTGTTCGCCGCTCCCGACCTGCTCATCATGAGCTACATACCCGGCGACAGCCGCCTGGGCCGGGAGGAGCAAGCGCACGCCGCCGAGCTGCTGGCGGCTCTGCACGGCGTGCGCGCCGATCGCTTCGGGCTGGAGCGCGACACGCTGATCGGCGGGCTGCCGCAGCCCAACCCCTGGCGCGATTCGTGGCTGGCGTTCTTCGCCGAGCAGCGGCTGGGCTATATGGCCCGTGAGGCGGAACGGGCGGGCAGGCTCCCGACGGCGCTCCGCCAGCGCGTGGAGCGCCTTGCTGCAGCCCTCCCCCGCTGGCTTCAGGAACCGGCGCACCCGTCGCTCATCCACGGCGACATGTGGACGACGAACATCCTCGCCCGCAACGGGCGCATTACGGGCTTCCTCGATCCGGCCATCTACTACGCCGACCCGGAGGTCGAGCTGGCCTTCTCGACCCTCTTTGGCACCTTTGGCGAGCCGTTCTTCCGTCGCTACCAGGAGCTCCGTCCGCTGCAGCCGGGCTTCTTCGAGGAACGGCGCGACCTGTATAACGTCTATCCGCTGCTCGTCCACGTGCGCCTGTTCGGGGGCAGTTACGTCGCCAGCGTGGACCAGACGCTGCGCCGCTTCGGCTTCTGACGCTGCCGTGCTGTTAACGGTCTGCAGATGCAGCCTGACTACACTGAGAGCAGAAGACCCACTTGAGGCATCCGCAGGAGGTTAGTCAGATGGACGAACTGGACTTCACCCTGGAATTTCATACCGACCTGGTAAGCAGTCCCTTTGAAGACGGCCTG
>JAAYYY010000234.1 GCA_012515125.1 Chloroflexota bacterium | reverse complement strand
GTCGCCGCACTCGACGTCGCCCAGCCGACGGTCTCCCATCACCTGAAGATATTGAAGAACGCCGGTCTGGTGAACTCGGTCCGGCAGGGCAAACAGGTGCTCTACACGCTCAACCAGGTGCGGCTGGCCCAGGGTTGCTGCCAGGTAGCCGAGGAATTCGCGCCGGACGAGAACATCCGCCTGGTGGTGGCGCCGGTGCCGGGAGTGGGCTGAGGCCCTCTT
Source organism: Chloroflexota bacterium (assembly GCA_012515125.1). Taxonomy (GTDB): domain Bacteria; phylum Chloroflexota; class Anaerolineae; order Promineifilales; family Promineifilaceae; genus JAAYYY01. The sequence goes on along the minus strand of JAAYYY010000234.1, from coordinate 27,142 downwards.
TTTTTGGCCTATCATATCGAAACATATAAATAACTCGATGGTAAGGAGAAAAGCAATGGCTGACGGATTGCAGGCTGGCAGTGAGGGGCAGGTGCGGGCGGCTGTGCGCGAGCACTACGGGCAGATCGCCGAGCGGGGTGGGGGTGGAGATGGCTGTGGCTGCGGGCCGGATTGTTGCAGCCCTGGCAGCGTGGTCCAGATCGATACGATTACCGGGCTTTACGAAGATCCGGAGGTAAGCAACCTTCCGGCGGAGGTGACCGACCTGTCGCTGGGCTGCGGGGATCCGGTGACCCTGGCATCGCTGGAACCGGGCCAGACAGTGCTCGATCTGGGATCAGGCGGCGGCATCGACTGCTTCCTGGCTGCGGCCAAGGTGGGGCCGGCGGGCCGGGTCATCGGCGTGGACATGACGCCGGCGATGATTGACCGGGCGCGACGCAACAAGGCCAAAGTCGGTGCAGAGAACGTGGAGTTTCGTCTGGGCGAGATCGAACACCTGCCAGTCGCCGATAACAGCGTGGACGTCGCCATCTCCAACTGTGTGATCAACCTCAGCCCGGACAAGGCACAGGTCTTCCGCGAGGTCTACCGGGTCCTGAAGCCGGGAGGCCGCCTGGCGGTCAGCGATATTGTCACCGACGGGCCGCTGCCGGACGCGGTGAAGCAGGATCTGGCAGCCTGGGCCGGCTGCGTGGCGGGCGCGCTGGACGTGACCGATTACGTCGCCGCCATCGAAGCCGCCGGCTTTAGCGACGTGACCCTGACGCGGTCCTACTGGGACCAGCAGATGATCGACGAAGCCGTGGCGGAGCTTAGCCCGGAAGTCGTGGGGCAAATCCGGCTGGCGGAGGAGCGCGGCATTGAACCAAGGACGGCCGTCTTCAGCGCTAAGGTTACGGCGCGTAAGCGCGGCTGAGTTATCCTGGCGAGGGCGCGCCGGCTCGTTGGCGCGCCCTTACTCTATCCCCGTTCGCACGACGACCAGTTTATCGACCGCCGACTCGGCGGCCCAGACCTCGCCCGGACGGCCCAGGATCTGGCGTACGGCGGCGCTGTCGCTCGGCAGCGGAAAGACGGTGAAGGTCTCTGATGCAGGCTCGAAGCGCACGAGCGCATTGGCCCCAAAGTCGCTCAGCCAGACGATATCCTGATCGTCCACGTAGACGGCGTAAGCCTGGGGCTGTTCGCCGGGGAGCGGCCATTCCCGCCATTCGCCGCTTGCCGGATCAAACATGCCAAGCTGGCCCGCCGTCCATTCGCTGACCCAGATCCGGCCTGCTGAATCGGACCAGACACGGCGGGCGCCCTGCCCCGGTGTCGGGGGATCGATCGGCGTCGCCTCGCCCGTCGTAACGTCGATGCGGGCAATGTGGCTGCCGGCGAGAGAGGCGTAATAGACGGCGCCGTCCGGAGTTGCCGTAATGCCATAGGGTCCCCGGCCGCGGGGCGCCGGGAAAAGCTCTACTTCGCCGGCTGCCGGATCCAACCGGCCATAGAAACCGTTCTGCCCTGTAAACCAGAGCACGCCCTGAGCATCAAATGCAGCGGTGTTCAGGTTGGTATTGCTGCTGCCGGCCGGCAGGGGAAAGCGCTGCACCTCTTCTGTCGCCGGGTCAACCCGCACAATCGCGTTAAGACCGCTGTCGGTAATCCACGGTGCGCCATCGGGGCCGACGATAACCCCGTGCGGCGCGGAGCCCTGCCCCAGCGGGATATGGTGGGTTTCGCCGGTCTCCGGGTCGAGCCGGCCCAGCTCGCCCGTCCTTTGCGCCGTATACCAGACTGTGCCGTCCGGCGCGGGCGCCACGTCGTGCGGGTGAGAGCCGGACGGCACGGCGTACTCCTGGAGAACGGGTTCGGCCGGTGGACTCGTCGGCGTCGGGGAAGGCGCCGCCAGTTCCGTAGTCGGGCTGGGGAGCGGATCGGCCGGCGGGCTTTCTTCGACCGGGGCGGTCGTCGGCGTGGGCCTTGCCGTACCCGTGGGCAGGGATGCAGGCGGCAGCGTGGCCGTCGCCTCCGGGGTCTGCGCTTGCTCGCCAGCACAGGCGACCAGCAAAAGCAGCATCAAAAACTGGATCACGGCTATGCGGCCCATAGGCACCTCTGGTCTAAATCACTGAGGTTAACATTACTGAAGCTGTGTCACTACTGTACTCGCCAGTGTCCCGTTTTTTCCATACGGCGTGCCCCGTCCTCACCGAAGTCTTATCGCGGAAAAACGTCCCGGCAGTGGTATGCGCATGGCTGCTCGCCTATAAGGTGTTAAGATGGTATTGCTACTCCCCGTCTGGCTGAAAGGAGGACAGTCCATGAGAATCGGCATGATCGGATTGGGCAGGATGGGCGCGAATATGACGCGACGCCTGCTGGACGGCGGCCATCAGGTCGTCGCCCATGACCTCCGGGAAGAAGCCATCGAGACGGCTGAAGTGGCCGGCGCGGAGGGCGCGCGCTCTCTCGACGAGCTGTCCGTCATGCTGGCTCCGCCCCGCGTCGCCTGGATGATGGTCCCGGCCGGCGGGCCGACGGAGGCTACGATCAACGCGCTGGCCGAGCGCTTCTCGCCCGGCGATATCATCGTCGATGGCGGCAACAGCAACTACAAGGATTCCATGCGCCGGGCGGAGGCGCTCAGAAGCCGCGACCTGCATTTCGTGGACGTGGGCACGAGCGGCGGGATCTGGGGGCTGACCGAAGGTTACAGCCTGATGATCGGCGGCGAGGCAGCGGCTGTCGAGCAACTGCGCCCGCTTTTTGAGACGCTGGCGCCGGGGGCCGAACTGGGCTGGGGGCACGTGGGCCCGGCCGGTGCGGGTCATTTCGTAAAAATGGTCCACAACGGGATTGAGTACGGCATGATGCAGGCCCTTGCCGAGGGGTTCGAGATCATGAAGAGCAAGCAGGAGTTTGGTCTGGACCTGACCCAGATCGCGGAAGTCTGGCGGCACGGCAGCGTCGTCCGCTCCTGGCTGCTCGACCTGATCGCCCGCGCGCTGGCCGATGACCCCGAGCTTGCCGGGATCAGGGCCTGGGTGCCCGACTCGGGCGAGGGGCGGTGGACGGTCGCCGAAGCGATCGACCTGGACGTGCCCGCGCCGGTTATCACGCTGGCGCTGCTGCAGCGCCTCCAGTCGCGCGCGGAGGAGCCGTTTTCGTTTCGGCTCCTGGCAGCCCTGCGGCAGCAATTTGGCGGGCACGCGGTCAGGAAGGCCTGATAGCAGTGGGTCCGAAGACGATCTGGGCGTGCACACGACCTCCGGCGACGTTACGATGGACGGAGGCGCCGCCGTTCCCGACGCAGTTAGCTGAAGCACAGAAAGGAGCGTTACGATGAGTCTGCACCCACTGGCGGGCAAACCGGCCCCCGCCGAACTGCTGGTTAATGTGCCGCGTCTGGTTTCGGCTTACTACACAGGAGAGCCCGATCCTGCCGATCCGGCGCAGCGCGTCGCCTTCGGCACGTCGGGCCATCGCGGCTCCTCATTCCGCAACAGCTTCAACGAGGGTCACATCCTGGCGATTTCCCAGGCGATCTGTGATTTCCGCCGGGAACAGGGGATCACCGGGCCGCTGTTCGTCGGCATGGACTCACACGCGCTGTCCGAGCCGGCCCTGGCGAGCGCCGTCGAGGTATTGGCTGCGAACGAACAGGAGATCATGATCGACGACCGGGCGGGCTACACGCCGACGCCCGTCATCTCGCACGCCATCCTCAGATATAACCGCGACCGGAGTAGCGGGCTGGCCGACGGTGTGGTCATCACACCATCGCACAACCCCCCGGACGACGGCGGCTTCAAATACAATCCCCCGGCCGGTGGGCCGGCCGATGCCGTCATTACCCGGGCCATCCAGGCCCGCGCCAATGCGATCCTGGAGAATGGGCTGCGGGAGGTGAAGCGACTGCCCCTGGCTCGCGCCATAAAGGCCGAAACCACGCACTCCTATGACTTCATCACGCCTTACGTCTCTGACCTGCACACCATCATCGACATGGAGGCCATCCGGGCTTCGGGCCTGAAGATCGGCGCTGACCCGATGGGGGGTGCGTCGGTGGCCTACTGGCAGCCGATCGCCGAGCGATACGGGCTGAACCTGGAGATGGTGAACGCGCGCATCGATCCCACCTTCTCTTTCATGACCGTCGATAAAGACGGCAAGATACGCATGGATTGTTCTTCGCCCTACGCGATGGCGAGCCTGATCGATCTAAAGGATCGCTTTGACGTCGCCTTCGGCAACGATACCGACGGAGATCGGCACGGCATCGTGACGCCGAGCGCAGGCCTGATGAACCCGAACCATTACCTCACCGTGGCTATCTGGTACCTGTTCCAGCACCGGCCGGGTTGGGATCCCGACGCGGCAATCGGCAAGACGCTGGTCTCCAGCTCGATGATCGACCGTGTGGCGGCCCATCTGGGCCGGCGGCTGGCGGAGGTGCCGGTGGGCTTCAAGTGGTTCGTCGATGGCCTGCTAGACGGCACCTTCGGCTTTGGCGGCGAAGAGAGCGCCGGCGCCTCCTTCCTGCGCCGGGACGGCACCGTGTGGACCACCGATAAAGACGGGATCATCCTCGGCCTGCTGGCGGCGGAGATTACGGCTGTCACGGGCGCGGACCCTGGCGAGCACTACCGGAAGCTGGCCGGTCAGTTTGGCGACCCGGTATACGAGCGCGCCGACGTGCCCGCGAGCCCGAGCCAGAAGGAAGCCCTGGCAAACCTCTCCCCGGAGATGGTCGCTGCGCAAGAGCTGGCGGGGGAGAAGATCGTGGCCAGGCTGACCCGCGCGCCGTTCAACGATGCGCCGATCGGCGGCCTGAAGGTGGTCGCCGAAAACGGCTGGTTCGCGGCCAGGCCATCGGGTACCGAGGATATCTACAAGATCTATGCCGAGAGCTTCCGCGGCGAAGAGCATCTCCAGCAGATATTTAGCGCGGCCCAGGAGATTGTGGCGACCGCTTTCGCAGCCGCAGGGCTATCGTAGGGGCTGCGCGCTCATATCTGGTTAAGACAAACGATCTATACTGAACGGCGAGGAAGCATCAGGCACTGGGGCAAGAGCCTGGGCGATTGGAGAGGGTTCCGAATGGATCGTTTGCGACGTTTCGCCGTATTGTTTGTCCTGATCCTGACTGTCTTTCAGGGGGTTGTGACCACTGCCCATGCCCGGCCGGACGAGCCGGTTCTGTCTGAAGCGCCGCCCTTCGAGGGGAGCTATTGCCCGGAGACGTGGATCGTGCGCCGGGGCAATTCGCTAAGCCAGATTGCGGTTATGTGCCGTACCACGCTCGAGGTGTTGCTGGAGCTGAATCCCGAGATCGAAAACCCCAACATCATCTACGTCGGCCAGGAGCTGCGAATCCCGCCTGGCGAGGGGCCGCCCGTCTATACCACGAATGTGACGGTTGGATGGGCTGAGGCACTGCCGGCGGGGGTCGCGGCCGGCGAGAAGTGGATCGACGTTAACCTCGCCGATCAGCAGCTGGTCGCCTACGAAGGGCGCCGACCTGTCTTCCAGACACTGATCTCCAGCGGCTTGCCCCGTTACCCAACGGTGACGGGCCAGTTTGTGATTAACCGGCGCTACCTGTCGAAGGACATGGACGGCCGGCCGCTCGGGTATGACTATTACCTGCCCGGCGTGCCCTACGCCATGTATTTCTATAAGGCCTATGCAATCCACGGCACCTACTGGCATGCTAACTTTGGCACCCCGATGAGCCACGGTTGCGTCAATCTGCCCACGCCGGCAGCCGAATGGCTCTACAACTGGTCAGAGCTGGGCACGGTCGTCGACGTGCATGACTAGAAGCCTAGCGGACGACGATGGTCAGTGAGTAATAATCGTTGTTGTTGAGGGGGCCGTCGTTGCCGACGAAGAGGTAGTAGCGCCCGGCCGGCTGCGGGCCAAGATTCAACATCTTGTCTACCGTACTATCGCCATTGTTGGCGATGAAGGTTGTCGCGCTGCAGCTCTCGCCGCGATATGCGGCAATCTGCCCCTCCAGGGGCACAAAATCGCGCAACTCGACCGTCACGTCGCCACCTGAAGGCAGCTCGAACGTGTACCAGTCCCGGCTATCCTCGGCCAGATAAGCAAGCGTCACGCCAGGGGAGATGTAATGTGCCTGGCCGCACGCGTTGTTAGGCTCTCCCGCATGGCCATTGCCAAGGACGCGGGCAACCGGCAAGAAAAGAGGATTGTCGCCCGGCCCCGGCCCGGAAGGCGGCGTGCTCGTCGCCGTGGGAGCCGGATCTACCGTTGCCGTTGGCGGCGGCGTGGGGGTGAGGGCCGGCTGGCAGTAGCTGTTGTCGTCGGCGATGGTTGATGAGGAGCCATGCAGCCGGATCGCCCGGGCAAAGAGCCCACCCTGAAACTCGTTATTCCAACCGCCAACATCCAGCCGACCGCCGGGTGCGTAAACGAGACCCTGGAACAGACTGTCGTGGCCGAAGATTTTAATCGCATCGCCCCGGTTAAGCACTGCGTTGGAAAAAAGGAGGAGCCCGCCGCTGTAGGCCGACAAAGCCAGCTCAGAACTTCTAATTTCGATGTCGCCGCGAGCGACGATGGTGACCTGCGCGCTGAAATCGCCTTTGCGAATTTCTACGTCGCCCGTGACGTAATAAAGGCCGTCCTCCAGCTCTTCGTCGTCATCATCGTCATCGTCATCGTCATCATCGTCATCGTCGTCATCGTCGTCATCGTCGTCATCGTCGTCATCGTCGATACGCAGATCGCCGGAGACGTAGTGGTAGAGACCGGCCTGGTCGGCGGCGGCAGCAGCGCTACCGCCCGGCCGATAGTCGTCTATGTCAAAAGCAACGGGCATTTCTGCGGCCGCCGTCTGGACCGGCGCGGGATAGTCGTTGTCATCGCCGTGATCGTCGAAGCTGGCTACGTATTCGACTGTGTCTTCGATAACGTTGAAGGAGCCATGGAGGTGTATCGCCCAGTTAGAACGCACTTTGCCCTGTACGTTCAGGCGACTGGCCGGCCAGTCAAGTACGTTGAAGATGCCCTGGCCGTTGGCCCACAACGCATAGCCGCTGGTGCAGGCGGCATCGTCCTCCTGCACAGCCTCCATCGCCGGCTGCCCAGCCGCCGTAGCCGACAGGCCCTGCACAATTAACAGGCCAGCCAGGATGACTAGGAAGGCTACCTGTACAATCCTCTGGATCATCTGTCTCCCAGACAACTGACAGCTTTCCGACATTGTAAAGCCTCGGTAGCGCTGTTGTCTATATCCCGGATATACGCGGGAGACAGAGATCGGTTATAAATCTCCGGCCGGGCAGACCGGCACCGTCATTTAGCGACCGCCGAGAGCTGTTACCTCGCCGCGCACGTCCGGCGGGGAGCCGTAGTAGCGGATGTCGCCAGAGCTGTTCGTTTCGCCACGCAGGCTTTCAGTCACCCAGAGGGTTGCATCGCCGCTCGAGGAAATCTGCGCTGAGGCGCTGGCGCTGCGCAGCTCGGCAGCCTCGTAGTTGCCCGAGCTGGTGAGCTGTACGTTTTGCGACTGTACTTCCCCGGCAATATCCACGTTGCCGCTGCTGTTCAACGTGGCGTCCAGTGCCGTCGCCTTCAGACCGTCGATGGTGACGTCTCCGCTGCTGTTGGTGATGATGCGCAGGCTATTGGCGCTGACAGCGCCTACGTCAATGTCGCCGCTACTGTTCGTCTGGACCGTGACCTGCTCGCCCGTCAGCGCTTCGGCCGTGATGTCTCCGCTGCTATTGACGACCAGCTCCTCGATGGCCGGCGCGATGGCCGGCGCTGTAATCGCCACCGTTGCCGGGTGCTCCATATCTATGATGGTGATGTTGTCGTCTTCTTCACCCAGATCGACTATCAGGGTATCGCCCTCTACTTCGGTCCGCAGATATGGCAGGATATTATCGTCGGCGCTGGCGACGACACGCTGCTCGGGACCGGTTTCGATGGTTACGTCAATGGAGCTGTTAACGTGCACGGCGCTAAAGCCGGGCAGCTCGCGCTCCTCGGAAGCCAGCTCGCCGGAGCCACGCAGGACGATCTGGTCGCTGACGAGGTTGACAATGGTGCCACAGGCGGTGAGCATCGAGAGAAAGGCAAGGTAGAGCAGAGAGTAGAGAATCCTGGACATCGTTTTTTCCTCCAAAGGGGCGCTGTCTGCGCTTTGCTGCTCACGTGGGCCGTCGCTTCAGTCACGGCATAGGGTCGCCGCTAAGCGGCGAACAGAGTGTAGGCAAGTAAGAGAAGAATGAGGATTGTCCCGAGCAGAAGGTTTGCTGCGTTCATTGTCCGACTCCTGCACGATGATTGTCTGCCGGACGGGGATACTCTCACAAGGCGATCAGGCGCCGGCATTATTGGAGCGTCAGTCGAATTATAGGCCGGGGTCAGGGCCACGTGACCATACAGGAGAGCAGGAAATCGTTAGCACAAGGGACAGTTCTGTACCTGGTCAGATGACCAGGGGAACGAGGGGCCAAGATACTCGAGGCGCCGCGCGTGCATAAAAATAGAGGTGGCCGATCAGCGGGGAGCTGTCGAACCACCTCTGGGCGGGGAGCAATCGTAGATTAGCAGGTATGCGGAACTTTGTCAAGATCTAAATGAAGATAATTCGTGAATTGACCGCCCTGATCTTTTGTACAACTTGACAGAGATCAAACAAACGTTCTATAGTGTCCGAGGCTATCTGGCCGCTAATCCAGCAAACGTCACACCCCCTGATCTGGCCGATACACAGCACATTACTGGCGAAGGCATCACGCCTATGGTGGCTGATGCCCGATCCCGGACGCTGTAAGGAGAATAGTTATGTTGACGAACAACTTGACCGCCGATCTGGACATTGCGCAACTGCGCGCGACCTTCGACGGGCGCGTTATTGCCCCTGGTGATCCCGGCTATGACGAGGCGCGGACCATTTTCTATGGAGGTATTGACCGCCGGCCCGCAGCCATTGTCCGTGTGGCTCATGCCGGCGACGTGGCGCGGGTGATTGCCCTGGCGCGGGAAAGCGGGCTGGAGCTGGCCGTGCGTAGTGGCGGGCACAGCACCGCGGGCCACAGCGTAACCGACGGCGGCATCGTGCTCGACTTACGCGAGATGCGGAAGCTGGAAATAGACGCCGAGAGACGTACGGCGTGGGCCGAGACAGGGCTGACGGCCGGCGAATACACCGCTGCGGCCGGAGCGCGCGGTCTGGCGACCGGCTTCGGAGACACCGGTTCGGTAGGCATTGGGGGCATCACGCTCGGCGGCGGCGTCGGCTTTCTGGCCCGCAAATACGGGCTGACCATCGACGATTTGCTGGCAGCCGAGATTGTCACCGCCGACGGACAGCTCCATCACGTGGACGCGACCAACGAGCCCGACCTGTTCTGGGCAATACGCGGCGGTGGCGGCAATTTCGGCGTGGCCACCCGCTTCCAGTTCCGGCTGCACGAGGTGCCACAAATAGTCGGGGGGATGCTCATCCTGCCGGCGACCCCAGAGACGGTGGCCTCGTTCATTGCCGAAGCGGAAGCAGCCCCAGAGGAGCTGACGATCATCGCCAACGTGATGGTCGCGCCGCCCATGCCCTTCCTGCCCGCCGATCTGCACGGCCAGTTGATCATACTCGCCCTCGTCTGTTATGCGGGCGACGCCGAGGCCGGCGAGCGGGCCATGGCGCCATTCCGGAAGATGGCCAAGCCTCTCGCCGACATGGTCCGCCCGATGAGCTATCCCGAGTTGTACCAACCCGAGGAAGAGGAATTCCATCCGACAGCGGCCGGGCAGACGCTGTTCATGGACAGCTTCGACCGGAGCACGGCCGAGACCATTCTCGACTATCTCCAGCGCTCGGATGCACTGATGCGCGTTGCACAACTCCGCGTGCTGGGTGGGGCAGTGGCCCGCGTCCCGGTTGAAGCGACGGCGTTCGCGCACCGGCAGCGGCGCATCATGACCAACGTGGCTACCTTCTACCAGGGGCCACAAGAGCGGCAGGAACGGGAGGCGTGGGTGGCGGCGTTTGCGGAGGCGCTGCGCCAGGGCGATACGGCTGCCTACGTGAACTTCCTTGGCGACGAAGGCCCGGCGCGCACGCGCGACGCCTACCCGGGAGCGACATGGGAGCGGTTGGTCGCCATCAAGCGGCGCTACGACCCGGAGAACCTTTTCCGGTTGAACCAGAACATTCGCCGGGGGAGTAAACTGTAAGATACGCTATGTGGCTCGCTGCCCGTAGCAAGGCTACGACTAAAAGGACCCGCTTTGTCGGGTCCTTTTTTTTGGCGCTTCTTGATACACTCCCCAGGGAAGGGGGATAGCGGAAATTCGTGTAGCGAGTAGGTATTTTACCAAACAGACCTAACACCATAACACCAACCAAAAAAGGCATCAGCCTTCCCGGTACACGTCGGGCCTCAGCTCGGCGATGTAAGGCAGGGTGCGATAGCGCTCGGCGTAGTCCAGGCCGTAGCCGACGACCCAGACATCGGGGATGTCGAAGCCGACGTATTCGATAGGCACGGTAGCCTGGCCGTCGGTGTGCTTGCGCAGGAAGGTGCAGCGGCGCAGCGATGCCGGCTCCCGCCCGCCGATCATACGGTCGAGATAGGCGAGGGTCTGCCCGCTATCGACAATATCCTCGACGATGATCACGTGCCGGCCGGCGACCGGCTCGCGCAGGTCCATTAATAGCCGCACCGCGCCGGATACCGCGCCCATCTGCCCATAGCTGGAGAGAGCGATGAAGTCAACGCGATGCGGGACGGTCAGGCGCCGGGCCAGATCGGCGAGGAAGATGAAAGCGCCCTTCAGTACCCCTATCAGGAGAACGCTACCTGCGCCGATGGCTTCATAGTCAGCGGAGATCTGCCCTGCCAGTTCTGAAACACGGCTGGAGATGGCTTCTTCCGAGAACAAGACCCGGAGTATTTCAGCCGGCAGCTTTTCGGGCACAGCGACTTGTTGGTCGTTCATCGCGTTTCTTCCACTCCCTGGGGTCTGACTATCGCATAGTCATAATACAACCCCACAAAAACCCACCACAAGCAAGTAACAAATGCAGTAGCGGGCCGTTCTAGACCGGGTGGACGAGATCCTTCTGTTGCCCGGTGAAGGTACGGTTTCCCGGCAGCAGCCACATGGCGATGAATACTGATACCAGGAAGAGCAGTCCGGTCGCGACAAAGGTCGCCCGCAAGCCATAGGCAACAGCCACGGCAGCCCCGATCGTCGGCGCAAGCGTGCGCGAGCCGGCGTTAACCGAGTTGTCCAGACCGTAGGCTGCGCCAGCCTCGCCCGGGTCGGTGTAGGTCGCCAGGAGCGAGCTAAGGACAGGCGTAACACCGCCAAGGGCAAAGCCTACCAGCGCCTGCAATCCCAGGAGCTGCCAGCCAGAGTTGACCAGACTCTGTGGCAGGTAAAATAGCCCGGCGAGGAACGTACAGATAAGAATTATGCGCCGGTAGCCTACCCGATCGCCCAGACGGCCGAGGAAAACAGCACTGATTGTCGTCGCCAGCGCTGCAGCACTCACGACCATGCCGGAGAAGGTGTTCAGGTGGGCGCTGCCCACCAGTAGCGTCTGGACAAACAGGGGGGCGACGGGAATGATCATCGAGCGCCCCAGCTCGCACAGGAAGCGCAGACTGTAGGTGGCGGCAACGCCGGGGGATGAGGCAACGTGCTGCCAGCTCCTGAACATGCCTGGCTGGCCCTCAGGGCTTCTCTTTTCTACCGGCCCATCTTTCACGCCGGCGGTGACCAGCAGGCCGGAGACCAGGAGAAGCGCCGCGGTGACGTAGAACGCAGGGCCGTAGCCAAATGCGTCGGCAACCAGGCCGCCGAGGAGCGGGCCAACGGCGATGCCCAGACCCCGGGCAACCTCCAGCAGCCCCATGGCATAGCCTGTGCGCTCGCGCGGTACCTGAGAGACGACCAGCGCATTGGCGGCGCCGAACGTACCGGTCACGACCCCCTGCAAGGCGCGCAGCAAGACAAGTTCCTCGGCCGAGCGCACGTTAGCCATCAGGAAGAGCAGAATGACACCACTATACATGGCCCGCTCGAGCATCAGCTTGCGCCCGTAGCGGTCGGCCAGAGCGCCCCACACAGGAGAAGCGAGCATCATGGTGAAGGCCTGGGCCGAATAAACCAGACCGGCGAGCAACTCCACACTCAGTCCGGTGCGCGCCCCCAGGTGATCGACATACAGGGGCAGGAACGGGAAGATGCTCGAAAAGCCAATTGTCGAAGTGAGCTGGGCGAAAACGACGATATAAAGCGTGCGTTTCCAGGGAAGGATGGCTTCGTCTCTCATAAAGCAAAGGGTCAGGCGCAGGGGATGGCGTGGTCGCGATTCAGGCCGGGCTGGAAGCGGCTCGCCCCGGGCTGCTGTGTCTCCTTACAAATTGTGCTCCACCGTAATATTACCACCGGAACCGTCAGAAAGCACTCCGACTAGGACCACGTTCCCGTTCCCCGATCAGGCGACGGTGCGTCTCGCGCATGCAGGTGTCCATGACCACCTCCAGCCCGGCGGCGCGGGCCTGCGCGGCAGCCTGCTCATGGCTGATGCCGCGCTGCATCCAGACGGTGCGGGCGCCCGCGTCTATCGCCTGGGCGACAATGGCCGGCACTTCCGCGTTGGGCCGGAAGATAAGGACAGTGTCCGGCGCTGTCGGCAGGGACTTCAGATCGGGATAGACAGGCAGCCCGTCGAGCACGCCTCCCGCCGGGTTGACCGGCAGCAGCTCGTAGCCCTGGTCACGCAGGTAGAGAGGCACGGACGACGCCGCTTTGCCGGAATCGCGGGACATGCCCACGACGGCAATCGTTCGCGTGGTTTCCAGGATGCGTCGCAGAGAGGCGGTCGTGTCGGCTGCCGGGGCAGCAGCCTCTGGCCTGCGGCTCACCGGTTCTCCCAAGCGGCGTGGTAGCAAGATGCGCGCGCAGGTCTGGCCGGGGCGGCTGAGAAGCTCCAGGTTGCCGCCGTGTTTCTCCACGACGATGTTATAGCTGGTGCTCAGCCCCAGGCCCGCCCCCTGGCCGGGCAGCTTGGTGGTGAAGAACGGGTCGAAGACGCGAGGGGCGAGGGCCTCCGGGATACCCGGGCCGTTATCTTCAATTTCCACCACCACAGTGTCCTCGCCGGCCCGCGTGCGGATGGCGATCCGGCCCTGCCCGCCCAGCGCGTCGATGGCATTGGTCAGGATGTGGGTGAAGACCTGGTTCAGCTCGCTGCCGTAAGCCTGGATCGGCGGCAGCTCTGGGGCATAGTCGCGCTGTACTTCGATGCCGGACAGGCGCGGGCGCAGGATGAGCAGGGTATCCTCCAGGCCGGCGTGTACGTCGATAGTCTGGACCGGAGCCTGATCCAGAAAAGTGTACGATTTCAGCTCTTGAACGATAGCCGATATGCGGGTTGCGCCCTGGGTCACGTCGTGCAGGAGGCCGGCAATCGCGGCATTGGTGGCGAGTAGAGCTGCCAGGGTAGGGAGGGCCTCCTCCGGGAAAACGCCAAGTAGCTGATCCAGACGCGCAGGATCCATTCCCAAGCTCGCCAGGACGGGCGCCACTTCCCACGCCTCGCTCACACCACGCGCCTCAAGCCAGGCCTCCAGGCTGGTTTCCAGATCGCTGCGGGCCAGGGCATCCAGCGCCGTGGCGGGAGCAGGTGCGGCAGCCTCGGCTAGCAGCGCAGCCAGCCGCTCCTGTTGGGCCGGAGTCAGATGGAGCGCCGCAAGCTGGATCTGCTCCTGGTTCAACTTCGCCATCATAGCCTGCAACTGCTCGCCGCCACGCCGCACGGCAGCTGCCGGGTTGTTCAGCTCGTGGGCGATCCCGGCGGAGAGCGTGCCGAGCTGGACCAGCTTTTCACTCTGGCGGAGCTGTGCTTCGGTGTTGCGCCAGCGAGCAAGCACTGTGCGCAGGATGGCGCGTACCGCAGACGGGCTACTGTCCAGCAGCTTATCCAGCTCGTTCTGGTGAATAGCCAGGACGAGGGCATCGGTGCGCGCCCGCACGGTAGCCATTCGCGGCGCGCGCTCGACCAGGGCCATCTCGCCAATAACCTGGCCCGAACCGTGGACCGCCAATAGAACCTCGCGCCGGCCGGCCTGCTTGAGGACTTCCAACTGGCCTTCCTGGATGACGTATGCGCACGTGCCGATACTGCCCTCGGCAATGAGCAGCTCGCCTGGTCGCAGCCGGACTTCCTCGACCACGTCGCAGAGCCTGTCAAAGTCGTCTTCAGGCATACCGGCAAAGAGAGGGATTTTCTTCAGAAATTCACGCGCAGACACAGGCACTCCAGTGGAAACAGCGAACCAGTTAACCGGACGTGGGCGTTGGGGACAGTGATGGCGAAATCATAGCATCTTTTGAAGCGCTCTGTCCAGCAGCGACATGACTGTTTGAAGAGGATTGGTTGCCGGGCGGCCCGCCCCTGCAGTACAATGAAATCATCCAGTCAAGGGCATTATTCGCATCATCCATTCCGACAATCCATCCCCGCGCGGCTCCCACGTTCCCACCGTGACTGTACCGACAGCTGTGTATCCAGATAGGTAGCTCGCCGCATTTAATTAATGGAGATTGTCATGCTTCAGCGCCGTCCCGTTCTCTGGTTGGTGATGTCCTGCGCGTTGCTCGGCCTGTTGCTCGCCGTCTCCTGGCGGACGGCGCAAGCAACGGTGTTTACCCTCACCGTTGACCGTCTGGACGACACGCCTGCGGCCAAAGCCTGCACTGTGGAGGCGCCTGACGATTGCAGCCTGCGAGGGGCGCTGTCTCGTGCAGCCGCCGACCCGGACAACAGCTATCTGATCGAGCTGGCGGCCGGGGCGACCTATGAAGTGAACAAAATCGCCAGTGGCGTTACAGGACTGCCGCCGATCGCCGGAACGGTTATTATCGACGGCCGGGGTGCGACCATCACCCGTGGGAGCGAGCTGATCTTCCGGCTATTCTACGTGGCGGACGGCGGCGCGCTGACTCTGAACCACGTTACCCTGAGCGCGGGCAACGCCGGCAGCTGTGAAACGTGTGACGGGGGCGCGCTGTTAGTGGACTCCGGCGGCGCGGCTATCGTTCACGAGACCACCTTCTTTGATAACGCTGCGGGCGCGGGCGGCGGGGCGCTCTACGTCAACTTCGGGGGCACATCCACAGTATCGGCCAGCACCTTCGAGTTCAACCACGCCGGGTCGGGCGGCGCGATCCATTCCAACGGGCTGGTGACTGTGGAAAACAGCACCTTTGCCGCCAACAGCGCCGACAACGGCGGGGCGCTGGACAGCCGCGGGGGTGCCATACATGTGACCAATAGCACACTGCTGGACAACACGGCTACCGGCGCCGGGCACACGATTCAGGTACAGAACGTACAGGGCGGCACCCTGACCATAACCAACAGCATTATCACCGGCCCTTCACCCGGCCACTGTGCCGGAACGCTGACCGACGGCGGGGGTAACCTGCTCTGGCCCGCCGACGCAAGCTGCCCGCCCACGATGGCCACGGGCAACCCGCTCCTGGAGCCGCTCGGCGAATACGGCGGAGCGGTCCAGACGGCGCCACCCGCAGTGGGCAGCCCGGCTATTGACAGCGCCCTGGCTGAGCCCTGCCCGGCCGTGGACCAGCGCAGCGTCGCGCGCCCACAGGACGGCGACCTGGACGGGAGCGCAATCTGCGATATAGGCGCCGTGGAGGTCGGGAACGACTCGCGTGGCGCCAGCGTCACCCTGGAACCGGGCGTCACGGTCAGTGAGACGGCGCAGTCCGCCGACGATGTCAACTGGTACCGGCTGGAGGTCCAGCCGCCGGGCAGCGTCATCAGCGCCACCCTGGGCAGCAACGGCGACTACGACCTGTTGCTCTTTGCCCCGGCAATTAACGAGGAAAATGGACAGCTGCGGGATCTGGGCCGGCTGGTCGAGCTGGCCCAGCTCAGCGACATTGCCCAACTGAGTGACATCGCCCAATTGAGCGACATTGCCCAGCTCAGCAACATCGCCCAGCTTAGTGATATCGCCCAGCTTAGTGATATCGCCCAGTTGAGCGATATTGCGCAGCTCAGCGACATTGCGCAGCTCAGCGACATCGCCCAGTTGAGCGATATTGCGCAGCTCAGCGACATTGCGCAGCTCAGTGACATCGCTCAATTGAGCGACATTGCTCAACTCAGCGATATCGGCCACCTGTTCGACCTCGCCCAGCTCTACGACATTGCCCAGTTGAGCGACATCGCGCAGCTGAGCGACATTGCCCAATTGAGTGACATTGGCGGGGCCAGCAGCCTGGGCCATCTGGCGGCCTTTTCCACCAATCCACTGCCCCAGAAGCTGGAGCGAGTCGAGCACAACGTTCACGAGCTGGCCGGCCCCTGGTACCTGGCCGTCGTGCCGCACGGGGCCAGCGCCATCGGCCAGCCTTTCCTGCTGGAAGCAAGCGTCGTCGCGCCGGACGAGCCGTTGCCCATCGACGACACGGCCGTTCCGGCTTTTCCGTCGCCGGAGCCGCCCGATCCGGCGGTGAAGACGCTCATCCTGTTCAACGACAGCCGGCTGAGCATGACTTTCCCCGGCGTGGGATTGGCTGAGCTGACCGGCCGGCTGGAGCTGCTGGTTGCCGAGCCAGACGTCGCCGGGATCGTCGTCAATCTGGATGACTACGGGCCGGTCAACGCCGCCTATGCTGCCTGGGACGCGCAGCCGGACAATCCGCAGAGCGCCAACCTCGTCGCCCGCACGATCAAGAGCCTGCTGTACAGCCACCTGCTGGCCTATCCGAACGTGGAGAACATCGTGCTTGTCGGTGGGGATAGCATTATTCCCCACCGCCGCGTGGCGGATCTTACCCTGGTCGCCAACGAGCGCCGCTACCTATACTACGATAACCCGGCAATGCAGGCAGCGGGCCGCTACCGCTACTATCTGAGCGACGACTATTACGCCGCCAGTTTGCCGGTCACCCTGGACGGGCGCGAGCTGTACATCCCGCAATACGCCCTGGGCCGGCTGGTGGAGACGCCGGAGCAGATAGTCGCCGTCATCGACGCCTATCTGGAGGAACCCGTTCTGGAGCCGGAGCGGGCGCTGGTCACCGGGTATGATTTCCTGATCGACCAGGCAGAAGCAATCGTGGAGACGCTGGACGAGAAGGGGCTGAACAGCATTGACCTGCTCGTGGATAACGAGTGGACCGGCGAGGATTTCCGCAACACCGCGTTTTCGACGGCAGCCTACGATCTCGTCTCGCTGAACTCCCACTTTGACCACTTCCGCTTTTTCCCCAACGACGCGGACAACGTCCTTGCTACCGAGTTTCTGGAGGCGACGAGCTTCGACCGCGCGCTTGTCTTCTCCGTTGGCTGCCATGCCGCCCTGAGTATGCCGGACGGGCAGACGGCGCTTTCGTTCACGGGGGCAGACTACGCCCAGTTCTTTGCGGGGCATGGCGCCATCTACCTGGGCAACACAGGCTTTGGTTATGGCGATGCGGACCTGCTGGCCTATTCAGAGCGGCTGATGCTGAACTTCACCGAGGAGCTGGGTTATAACGCCACGCCGGGCAGCGCCGATGGGCTGCCGAGCGTGGGCGGCGCCATGCTGCGGGCCAAGCAGCGCTATCTCAATAGCCTCGGGCAGGGCGCGGTGACCACCTACGACGAGAAAGTTGTGGCCGAGATGACCCTCTACGGCCTGCCGATGCGCCGGGTGAGCATGCCGGCGCAGAGCGCGACGCCCCCCGGAGGAGAAAGCGTCTTCAGCGGCGAGCCGCCTGTAGCAATCGGCGGCGGGCCCACGGGGGCGACAGGCTGGCAGCAAAGCCTCACCTTCAGCTACGAGGAGCTGACGGCCGGGCCGCCGCGTCCGGGCAGCGCCTTCACCATCGCCGGCGAGGAGCAGCTACTGGCTACAGGCGCCCGCCCGCTGCTGCCGCTGGCGACGCGCAACTTCAGCACGGAGGGCGAGGCGGCGCGCGGCGTGCTCATGACCGGCGGCAGCTTTACGGAGATAACCGGCTTTGACCCGGTGATCACCACGATCATCAGCCAGGAAGTGGACCTGGTGGGCGAAGGGCTGTACTTCTCCCAGGCGCTCTATCCCGCGAGCCCGGCGAGTGTCAATCGTTTCCTCACGGCGGACGGCGCCTTCCAGCA
Organism: Chloroflexota bacterium; assembly: GCA_012515125.1. Lineage (GTDB taxonomy): Bacteria > Chloroflexota > Anaerolineae > Promineifilales > Promineifilaceae > JAAYYY01. The sequence goes on along the minus strand of JAAYYY010000234.1, from coordinate 8,988 downwards.
GCGGCTGGTCGTCACGCCGGGCCAGTTCCGCACGACGAGTATTGACGGCCCGGCGCAGGGCACACTCTACCTGTACGACAGCCTGGAGCTGATCGTCTACACTGCGCCTCTTGACCAGCTTGACTTCACTCCGCCCACGATCGGCGCGGTCACGGCGACGCCGGCGCCGGACGCCGTCGAGCTGTCTGTAGGTGTAGACGACACAGGCAGCGGCGTTCACCGGGTGCTGGTGCTCTATCGCGATCTGGCGAGCAATAGCTGGTCGAGCGTGGACCTCAGCTACGATCCCGTTACCGGCACGGCAACGGGCAGCCTGCTCGTCCCCGCGCCGCGCGGCTCCATTGCCTTCTTTGTCCAGGCTGTTGACGAGACCGGCAACGTAGCGCTGGCTCTGGACCGCGGGCTGCCCTTCCACGTCTTCTCGGACACGGCGGACCAGGATGGCGATGGGATAGCCGACGCCGCCGACAACTGCGTGGAAACAGCCAATCCCAGCCAGAGTGACGCCGACGACGACGGGATGGGCGATGCGTGCGACCAGAACCTGGACAACGATCCGCTGCCCAACCCGTTTGACGCCTTCCCCAGCGACGGCGAGGAATGGTTCGACAGTGATGGGGACGGCATCGGCAACAACGCCGACGGGGACATCGACGGCGATGGCGTGGACAATCTTGCAGACAACTGCCCGTCTGTCGCCAATTCCGACCAGGGAGATTTCGACGGGGATGGACTGGGCGACGCCTGTGACGACGACGACGACGGCGACGGCGTGCCCGACTCGGACGATGCGTTCCCCTTCGATCCAACCCGCTGGGGCGACTTTGACGGCGACGGCGTGGACGACTTTGCGGATAACTGCCCGCTCGTCTCCAATCCCGACCAGCTCGACAGTGACGGCGATGGCGTGGGCGACGCCTGCCAGACGATCCCCGGCGGCGCGTGCCGGCTCTATCCGATTGCCCTGTATGAGGGCAGCCTTGCCGGGGTGCTGCCGGGCGACGTACTGCCCGATATCCTCAACGGCGGCGGTCCGGGCGCCTTCGGCTGGCTGACGTGGTCCGGTAGCCCCTCTGACCCAGTTCTGATCGCCAGCCTCACGCCGCCGGGCACCATCGAAAGCTACGTCAATCCCCGTGATAAGTTCGACACAGTGTTGAACGCCGGCGATTGGGTGCGTAGCAGGCCGGGCGGTGCCGATAGTTCGGGCGTACGCCAGGCGCTAGACGATCTACAGTCCGAGGTGATCGTCGTTCCTGTGTGGGATAGCTTCGCGGGCAACAGCGCCCAGGTACAATATCGGGTCGTTGCCTTCGCCAGAGTGCAGATCCTGGGGCACGACCTGTCTGGCTCTGTCATCACGGCCCGCTACTTCGGCCAGGTGAGCTGCAATGAGTAACGGCTGAGCCGATGGCCGACACAGCGACCCTTTACCTGCCCATCGACCGGCGCCATGCCCTGGTGCGCGGCGACTCCCTGCCGGAGACGGCCGAGGGGTCCACGCTGTTTGCGGACATCTCCGGTTTCACGACGCTGACAGAGCTGCTGGCCCGCGAGCTGGGGCCGCGGCGCGGCGCCGAACAACTGACCGTCTACCTCAACGAGGTCTACGACGCACTGATTGCCCACGTCCACAGCTTTGGCGGCAGCGTGACGGGCTTCGCCGGAGATGGCATCACCTGCTGGTTTTCCGGTGACGACGGCCGGCGCGCCGTAGCCAGCGGCCTCGCCATGCAGCAGGCCATGGAGCGCTTCAGCTGCCTCACTGTAAGCGGGAGCGACGAGCCGACCATCTGCCTCTCGGCGAAGGTAGCCGTCGCCGCGGGCCCGGTGCGCCGCTTTGTCGTCGGCGATCCCGATCATTTGCTGCTGGACGTGCTGGCCGGCGCAACGCTGGAGCGGCTGGCGGCAGCCGAGCACCAGGCGCATACCGGGGAGATAGTCGTCGATGGGGACACGGCGGACCGTCTCGGCGATCTGCTGAGTATCAGCGATTGGCGTGTCGAGCCCGGGAGCGGCGGGCGCTTCGCCGTGGTAGATGGGCTGCGGGATATGCCGCCGGAAACGCCCTGGCCCCCACTACCGCCCGACGCGCTTGCCGACGCTGACGTGCGTTCCTGGCTACTGGCACCGATCTTCCAGCGACTGCAATCGGGACAGGGCGAGTATCTCGCCGAGCTGCGCCCGGCCGTCATCCTCTTTCTACGCTTTGAGGGCATTGACTATGTGGGCGACCCGGCGGCGGGCCGGCAGCTAGACGCCTTCGTCGGCGAGGTGCAGAAGGTGCTGCACCGCTTTGACGGGAGCCTGGTGCAGCTAACTATTGGCGACAAAGGCAGCTTCCTGTATGCGGCCTTCGGCGCGCCCGTGGCTCACGAAGACGATGCAGATCGGGCGCTGGCCACGGCGCTGGCCCTGCAACAACTTCCCGCCCGCTTCCCTTATTTGCACCCCTTCCAGATCGGTGTCACTCGAGGGCGCACGCGAGTCGGGGCCTACGGCAGCACGCTGCGCCGTACCTACGGCGTGCTGGGCGACGCCGTCAACCTGGCAGCGCGGCTGATGATGGTCGCCGAGCCAGGAGAGATCCTCGTCAGCGACGAGGCGCGAGAGCACGCCGGCCCACTCTTCGTTTGGGAGAGCCTGCCGGCCGTGCAGGTCAAGGGCAAGCGCGACCCCGTGCCCCTGAACCGGCTGGTGCGCGCCCGCCAGCGCCGGCCCGGACAGATACTGCAGGCCGCTTTTCCCTTGCCGCCTGTGGGCCGGACGGAGACGAGGGCCCGCTTGCAAGAGGCACTTTCAGCCCTGCCCGATGGGCATGGACAGCTCGTGCGCCTGATCGGCGATGCCGGCATGGGCAAAAGCCATCTGGCCGCGCACCTGGCTCAGGAGGCGCAGGCTGCAGGCGCCAGGGTGGCGGCGAGTGCCGCACAAAGCGTCGCCCGGACCACGCCCTACCTGCCCTGGCGCCAGATCTTCTATGATTTGCTGGAGCTGCAGGAGCGGGACGAGGCCGCAGCCGTAGACTGGCTGCGGCGCCATCTGGAGCAGGACCAACCCCAATGGCTGTTGCGCCTGCCGTTGTTGGGCGACCTGCTCAATCTGCCCATCGAGGATAACCCGGCCACGGCGGCGTTGGAGAGCGAGGTACGGCAGGAGGCGCTCTTTTCGCTCCTGGTAGAGATGATTGTCGCCGCCGCACACCGCCAGCCGCTGCTGCTCATCGTGGACAACGCGCAGTGGATGGACGAGGCGTCGGCCGGACTGACGAACGCTCTGGCGCGCCGGGCCGTAAGCGCGTCTCCCGTCCTGCTCCTGCTGGTCCAGCGGCCGATCGGCACGGACGAGCCACATGTGCTTCCGGAGCTGGACGAGCTGCCTTATGCGACGACGCTATCGCTGGCCGAGCTGGACGAAACGGCAGTCCGCGCGCTGGTGGAACGCCGGCTGGAAGGCAGGCCGTCGGCGCTGCTCGTTTCCGTCGTCCAGCAGACTGCGCGGGGCAATCCCTTTTTCGTCGGCGAGCTGCTGGCCGCACTGCAGGAAGGCGGCCAGATCGTGTGCGGGCCGGATGGCCGGTGGGACATCGGCGGTGCGCTGCTGGACCAACTGCAGCGGGCCAACGCCGTGAGGCAGAGCGACGGCGAGTGGTGCCTGGAGAGCGGCGTCGATTTTACCAGGGTGCCCCTCGGGCTACCTGATTCGATTCACGGGCTGATCCTGTCGCGCCTGGACCGGCTGGGCGAATCGCAGAAGATGACCCTGAAGGTCTGCAGCGTAGCCGGCAACCCGATCCGGCTGCTGCTGGTAGCGGGCGCCCATCCAGAGGGTAGGACGCTGGCGGATATCCGCGCCGACGCGGTGGCGCTGGATGTTCAGGGTGTGTTGCGCGCCGAAGACCCGGCGCGGGATGCCTACGCCTTTCGCCATCACTCCACGCAGGAAGTGGTTTACGAAACGCTGCTCTACCAGCAGCGGCAGCAACTACACCGCGCTGTCGCCGGGGTGCTGGCGCAGGACGTACCCGATGCGGTCAGCGCCATTGCTTACCACGCGTACCTCGGCCAGCTCTGGCCCCTGGCGCTGCACTATAATCTGGCAGCCGGCGAGCAGGCCAAGCAGCTCCACGCCAACCAGCAGGCAATCGATCTCCTGCAGAAGGCGCTACATAGCAGCGAGCAGCTTCCCGAGGCGGAGACGCAGGAACAGCGCAAGCGCCTGCACCTGGCCCTGGGCGAGTTATTCGTGATCACCGGTCGCCACGACGACGGCATCCAGCACCTGCACACCGCCCTGGCCCTGGCGCGCGCCCAGGGGGATCGGGAGGCGGAAGCGCGAGCGCACCGCCTGCGCGCCCGCTCCTACGAACAGCGCAGCGACTACACGGCGGCGCTGTGGGCCATCGACGAGGGACTCGCCGCGCTCGACGGCGAGCTCTCGCCGGAAGCAGCCCATCTCAGCCTGATTGCCGGCCTGATTCACACGCGCCAGGGACGCTATGCCGAGGCGCTGGCGCTCTGCCGGCACAGCCTGGAGGTCGCCGAGCAGTTGGACGACCGGGAAATCAAGGCGCGCACGTATAGCCTGATGGGCATTATTGCTCTGCGCAGTGATAGCGCTGCTGCCGTGACCCGTGTCCATCAGGCATTGGCCTACTACGAGGAGCTGGGCGATACCTACGGGCAGGCGACAGCCCACAATCTGATCGCCAACGGTCACTTCGCCAGGGGCGCGTGGAGTACGGCCGACCGTCACTACCGCAAGGCGCTGGGCCTGTTCACCCAGATCGGCACCGTCTACAACCAGGTGCTCGTCAACAACAACCTGGGCGGCATCGCCCTGAAGCAGGGGCGGCTGGACGAAGCGCTGGACTACTACCGGCGAGCGGCTCGCCTGCTTGAACTGAGCGGCGGCTCGCTGTGGGTTCTGGGCGCGCTCTACCTGAACATGGGCAACGTCTCGCTGCAGCAGGACGAGCTGCAGACAGCCGGCGAGCAGCTACAACTGGCGCGCAGCTATTTGGACCGCGCTCAGGCGCGTGACCTGCTGCCAGAGCTGTTGGGTCTTTTTGCCGAGCTGGCTTTGCGCCGCGGCGACCTGGAAGAGGCCGGGCGCTACTGCGAAGAGTCGCTGGCGCTGGCCCGAGAGATCAACCTGCCTCGCGACGAGGGACATAGCCTGCGCATCAAGGGCGAGATTGCCCTGGCGCAGAAGCTGTATGACGAGGCGGAGAGCTATTTACTGGAAAGCTGCCGTCTGCTGCAGGAGGCCGGCGACGAATATGAAGGAGCGCGGACCCGTTTTTCTCTGGCCTCCCTCTATCTGTTGACCGGCGAAGGCGCGGAAGCTGAGCGCGAGTTGGCGCTGGCCGAGAAGGTCTTCAGGCGGCTGGAAGCCAGGCTGGACCTGGAAAAGGCAATCGCCCTGCGAGAGCAGATCAATCCGGTACGGCGATCGCCCTGAGCAGATACTATCTGGTGAGTGGCCTGATCAAAATGCGAGCAGACAATGACCGAGCCCGAATATGACGCCGCCATCCAATACGCCCTCAACCGCTTGCAAGAGGAGCTGTCTCCCACTCTGACGTACCACAATCTGTGGCATACACGGGAAGACGTCATGCCTGCCGCCGAACGGCTTGCGTGCGCCTACCGGCTGCAACCGCGCCAGAGGGGGCTGCTGGCTGTGGCCGCAGCCTATCATGACATCGGTTTTCTCCGGCAGTACGACGACCACGAGCAGGTCGGCGTGGAGATAGCGACAGAACTGCTGCCCCGGTTCGGCTTTGGCCCAGAGGATATCGCCTGCATTGCCGGCTGTATTCGTGCCACGCGACCGCTGGCCCAGCCGGAAAATCTCCTGCAGGCCATGCTAACCGACGCAGACCTGGACGTGCTGGGACGCGACGACTTCATGACGCGCGGCCAGGCGCTGTGGGCGGAGGTTTCGGCCGTCCTGGGCCTCACCTCATGGGAGAGCTGGCTGCAGGAACAGCGCGCTTTTCTGTGCCGGCACCGTTACCGGACCGTCGCCGGCCGTACCCTACGCGACGAAGGCAAGCGGCGGAATATCGTTCTTCTCGAGGAGCAGCTCCGCCAGAACGCCGTGTCGCTCTCAGAAGAGACTTTGTCGGGGAACGTGGAGGACCATTGAACCCAGGTGAGACTTCAGGTATAGGGATTTCTGTCAGCCGCTTTTCGCTGGCGCAGCTGCTTCCATCGCTGAGCAGCGGGTTGATTATCGGTCTGGTCGAGATCATCTTGGCCATTTCCTTTGCAGCCCTGATCTTTGCCGGCCCTCTCTCTCCAGTCGTCGGACCGGGGATCGGGCTGGCGCTGGCAGGCGCGGCGCTCAGCGGCCTGGTTATCGCCCTCTTCAGCTCGGTGCCGGGCATGGCCAGTGGCAATCAGGACGTGCCGGCGGCCATTATGGCCGTGACGGCGGCGGCCATTGTTGCCGCGATGCCCACCGGCACAGGATTGCAAGAGGCGTTCGTCACCGTCGCCGTGGCTACCGGCGTTACTACCTTACTCACCGGCCTGCTCTTCTGGATCCTGGGCCGCTTCCGCCTGGGCAGCCTCGTGCGCTTCATTCCCTTTCCTGTACTGGGTGGATTTCTGGCCGGCACCGGCTGGCTGTTAATGCATGGCGCTATCGGCTTCATGGCCGGGACAGTGCCGCCTCTCGCTTCTCTTGGGCAGCTCTTCCAGCCCGACCAGCTTCTGCGCTGGCTGCCCGGCGTGCTGCTGGCGCTGCTGATCGTGGTCATCCTTCGCCGCACGACCAGCGCCCTGGCCCTGCCTCTGACGGTCCTGGGCGCCGCCGGTCTCTTCCACCTCGTCGTCGCGTTCAGTGGAGACGGTCTGGCAGGCGCTTCGGCCGGGGGCTGGCTGCTCGGCCCGTTCCCGTCGGGCAGGCTGTGGCCATCGGTGACGCCGGCTGATTTCGACATGGTCCACTGGCCGGCCGTCGCCGTCCAGGTCACCAACGTCGCGACTATCGGCTTGATGAGCACGGTCGCCCTGCTGCTGAACGCCAGCGGCCTGGAGCTGGCAACCCGTAGTGAAGTCAATTTTGATCGCGAATTGCAGGCTGCAGGGGTAGGCTGCATCGTCTCTGGTCTGGCGGGCGGTCTCGTCAGCTACCAGCAGCTCAGCCTGTCGGCGATGAACCAGCAGGTGCGCGGCGGGCGGCTGGCGCCTCTGGTCGCCGCCGCCATGTGCGCCGTCGTCCTCTTCTTTGGCGGCACGGTGCTGTCTCTGTTCCCGAGGGTCGTGCTGGGCGGTCTCCTGTTCTTCCTGGGCCTCTCCTTTGTCATCGACTGGGTGATCCGTACCTGGTCGATCCTGCCGCGAACTGACTACGCTATCATCATGCTCATCCTGCTGGTCACGGCTACGGTTGGCTTCCTGGAAGCGGTGGGCGTGGGCCTCCTGATGGCAGCCGGCCTGTTCGTGCTCAACTACAGCCGGATCGACATCGTGCGCGACGAGCTGACCGGCACGCACATGCAGAGCCGCGTGACCCGCCTGCCGGCGCACCGGCAGCTGCTACACGCGCGGGGAGAGCAGATCTATATTTTCCGGCTGCAGGGTTACATCTTCTTTGGCACCGCCGACCGCCTTGTGGATAGGGTGCGCCGCTATCTCGAAGGGCCGGGGCTGCCCAGGCCCTGTTATCTGCTGCTGGACTTTCGCCGGGTTACCGGCATTGACTCGACGGCGCTGTGGGGCTTCCGACGCCTGCAGCAGCTGGCTCAGGCCAGCGGCGCGACGCTGGTCCTGACTGACGTCGCGCCGGGCATCCGCCACCAGTTCGCCGCAGGCGAGGCGTTGGATAAGAGCGTGCCTATATTCCCCGACCTCGACCGCGGCTGTGAGTGGTGCGAGACACAGCTCCTGAGCACGGTGGACGGCGGCGCGGAGGTGGTGACAGACCCTCTGCGCCAGGAGCTGCTGCGCGTTCTCGAGAGCGAGGAGATCATGGTCCGACTGCTGGCCTATTTTGAGCGGCAGGAAGCGGCGGCTGGCGATTACCTGATGCGGCAGGGGGACAGTCCCGACGTCCTTTTTCTGATCGCGTCGGGCCGCGTGACGGCCCAGCTGGAACGGGAGGGCGAGCAGCCGATGCGCCTGCAGACGATGGAAGGCGGGCACGTGCTCGGAGAGCTGGGTTTCTTCCTGGGGATGGAGCGCACGGCGGCGGTCGTCGCCGACACTCCCTGTGTGATCTACCGCCTGTCGCAGGAAGCGCTGGCGCGCATGTCGGCGCAGGAGCCGGCCATCGCCTCCGCCTTTCACCGGCTTATCGTGCATCTGCTGGCCGAGCGCGTTGTCCACCTGGTGGGTGTCGTCGATGCGCTGCAGCAGTAGCGGCGGCTCGCCAGCCGCTGAAGGAGCGCTCCCAGCATGACGCCGATTACGTTCCAGCACCGCCGCTTCGTCGCCCGCAAGGCCGGGGAGATCGCCGCCGAGATAGCGGACCTGTCCCGATGGCCGGAGTTCGATGGTTACGGGCCGCTACCGGGTATAACCAGCGCCGCCTACGAGGAGTTCGGAGGCGCCATGACCGGAGCGCGCATCCGCGTGCAGAACGACGACGGTTCCAGCCACCTGGAGACAGTGGAAGTCTGGCAGCCGCCCGAACGCATCGTTATGCGCCTGCACGGATTCACACCGTCGGACAGCCGCCTCGCCAGTCATTTCATAGAGGAGTGGCGCTTTGACGCTGCGGACGGAGGCAGCGAGGTGACACGGCAGTTGCAGCTCTACCCACGCTCGCCACTGGCGCGTCCCGCGCTCTGGTTCATTTCGCTGCTCATGCGCTGCGCCATCGCCCGCCACCCGGAGAAAATCGCCGGCCAGTGACCGTTTTCTTTTTTTCGCGGTTCGCAGTATCGTTGGCACGGGAGAGCCGACACAGACAAATACATTGCCGACACAGGAGTAAACCATGAGCGACGAAAAGAATCTCTATGAAAGCGAGACG
>JAAYYY010000233.1 GCA_012515125.1 Chloroflexota bacterium | reverse complement strand
CGCATCTCGCTGAAGAAGCCCACCGGGTCCGCTTTGGCGACCATGTAGCCCATGTAGCGCGTCTTGATTTCGTACTTGTATAGCTCGCCCGCGCCCAGCCCGGGGACGAACAGCTCCCAGACGCCGCTGTTGACGTGGAAGCGCATCGGGTGCCGGCGCCCGTCCCACTCGTTGAAGTTGCCTACGACGCTGACCCGCTCCGCGCTCGGCGCCCAGACGGCGAAGCGCACGCCCGCCACCGGCTCGTCGCCCGGCGCCGCCAGCTCCATCAGGTGCGCGCCCAGCTTGCGGTAGAGGTAAATGTCGGTGCCCTCGGCCATCAGGTATTCGTCCAGCTCGCCGAGGCTGGTCGGGTAGCGGTAGGGGTCGTCTGCCGTCCAGCTCTGCCCGTCGTGCCCCTCGAAGCGCAGGCGGTAGCGCAGGGGCAGCGCCCCGCCGGGCAGGATCGCCTCAAAAAAGCCCTGGTCGTGGATGCGGGCCATCGGCGTCTCGCCATCCGCCGCAACGACCCAGGCCGCCGCCGCACCGGGCTGGAAGGCGCGCACGGCGACGCCCCCGTCCACCGCGTGCGGGCCGAGCACGGCAAAGGGATCGCCGTGATAGCCGCCCACAATGGCCTCTACTGCGCCCGCGTTGATGGTTGGCTGTTCTAGCATCGTGCCTGCCTCTGATCCTGTAGAGCGATTTTTCCAAATCGCTCCCCACCGCTACATTAACATGGCCACAATACCGCCCGCACAAACCTGCTAGTATGCCGCCGATCCCACCTGCGGGCAACGCGGAGCGATCAGGTAAAAATCGCCCTACAGCCCGCCCCCACATTTCACCTCCCCTTCACCTCCCTGGGCCCGCTTCGGCTATATAATATTGGCGAACACCCGTTCTAACCTGGAGCCTATGACCCATGACGCCTCACGCATCACTTCCGGGCTTGCTGCCGCCTGCCTCCCAACTGCCCTCATTGCTCGCCGCCACACCCTCTGCCGAACTACCGCAATTCGATATTTCCCGCGTTTTTCCCGAAATATCAAAATCCGGCACAAATGAAGGGCGCGCCGCGCCCGAAATATCTGCAAACGGCACTTCAGACATAATCAACGTGCCGGCAGATGATATTTCCCCACCCCCCGTAGATAGTCGCCAGATACCACCAGACGGCGACGCGCGAGGCAGGGCGATTGAATGCGCGCGGCTGATGTAATACAATGGGCGCTTCACCTATCTGGATAGGATGATAGGGAGAGCCTTATGGGATGGACAGGCGGAAACTGGTGGGCTTTTATCAGTCATGACGAGGAGCAGGCGCCTCCTTCGGTCTCGAAGGAGCTGCTGTTGCGCGTCTGGCAGTTCGCGCGCCCCTACCGCGGGCAGATCGCCGTTCTGCTTTTTACGATTGTCCTGATTACGGGCCTCTCCCTGCTGCCGCCCCTGCTCATCCGCGATCTGATTGACAACGCGCTGCCCAACCGCAACGCCAGCCGGCTCAATCTGCTGGCCCTCGGCCTCATCGCCGTGCCCCTCGTCAACGGCATCATCGGCATCTGGCAGCGCCATGCCAGCGCCGTCGTCGGCGAGGGCATCATCTACGACCTGCGCCGCGCGCTGTTCAACCACATGCAGAGTATGTCCATGCGCTTCTTCACGGAGACGCGCACGGGCGAGCTGATGTCGCGCCTGAACAACGACGTCATCGGCGCGCAGACCGCCGTGACCAGCACGATGGTCAGCATCCTCTCCAACCTCATCTCCGTCGTCTCCACCCTGGCGATCATGATCGCCCTGGAATGGCGGCTGACGCTGCTCGGCATGGCCGTGCTGCCCCTTTTTGCGCTGCCGGCGCGGCGGGTGGGCCGCACCCTGCGCGACCTGCGCCGCAAGAGCATGGAGAACAACGCCGAGATGAACGCCGTGATGAGCGAGACGCTGAACGTCGCCGGGGCGCTGCTCGTCAAGCTCTTCGGGCGCGAAGACTACGAGATGCAACATTTCAGCCGGGAGGCGGCGAGCGTGCGCGACATCGGCATTCGCTCCGCCGTCGTCGGGCGCTGGTTCTTCTTCATGCTCGGCATCGTCAGCGCCGTGGGCACCGCCGTCATCTACTGGGTCGGCGGTTACCTCGTCTTCCGCGACGCCTTCAGCATCGGCACCATCGTCGCCTTCGGCAGCTACCTGCGCCAGCTCTACGGGCCGCTGATGTCCATCAGCAACATCCCGGTCGAGTTTGCCCAGAGCATGGTCAGCTTCGAGCGCGTCTTCGAGGTGCTGGACATCCCCGTGGACATCGTCGAGAAGCCGAACGCCGT
>JAAYYY010000232.1 GCA_012515125.1 Chloroflexota bacterium | reverse complement strand
TGGCGCACCGCACTGAGTGATGAGGAAAATCAGTTAGCCGAAGCCCTGGTCGGTGATTACCTGGAGAGATACGAGTATCCCCGTCTTGCAGCTTTTGCTCACTTTGCGGAGCTGTACCCGCCACAGAGACCAACCAACGAATACACGGCGCAGATTACCGAGCTGGCCAGGAAAGGCATTCGCTTCTGGCGCATGTACGCGCATGAGAAACCTGCTGTTCGTGTCTATCTGGGCCATCCTGGAGAACAGGACTGGCTGGGAAATCGAAGGGTGGAGAGAGTGTTAAGGACGGCAGCTCTTAGCAAGAGTGTCGTACAGGCTCGCCTCTTACGCAAACGGTTGTTCTGGATTTCCCCCTCCAGGACAGGCTCAGAAGGTTTTTCACAAGAGATTGGAAGATCGGGTATCTGCGCCCACGCGCTACAGTGGCTTCTTGGGCCCTATCGACTTAATCGCCCGGCCTGAGCTGGATAGGAGACGGACACCAACGTGAGCGTAACCACGGCGCGTAGCGATTCACCAACCAGTGTGAGATGGCATCCTATTGTCGCGCTTGTGCTGCTCGCGATAGGCGCCCTTAACCTCATCAACATCGCAACTCCCTGGGGCATTGGCGCCTCGCCTGATTCCGTTGCCTACATTCGCCAGGCGCGGGTTCTGAGCGAGGGTGGATCTGTGCTCGGAATGGGTACGCAGTGGCCGCCGCTTTACCCGCTGATCCTTGCCGGGACGGCGGCAATTAGCGGCGATCCATTCCTTGGGGCGCGCTGGCTGCATGCGTTGCTTTTCTGTGTGAACGTGGCGCTGTTCGGCGTGTTGCTGTTGCGGACGACCGAGAGCCGCTGGATCGCCGTCGGCGGCGTTCTGCTTCTGGTAAGCGCGAGGCCCATTCTGACGGTACACGCGTTCGCCTGGAGCGAGCCTGCCTTTCTCCTTCTGGTCATGCTGAGCCTGGCGCTCCTGGCGGTGCATCTGTCCGGACCCCGGCCGTCCGTTCTGGCGCTTGCGGCGATCCTGACCGGATTGGCCTGCCTGACGCGATATGCGGGAATGCCGCTCATGCTGGTGGGCGCAACGCTGCTGCTATTTCGCCGCGCACCAGTCTTCAAGAAGCCCCTGGCAGAGGCGACTCTCTTTGTAGGCGTGGCCCTGGCGCTGCCGGCGGCGTGGTTCGCCGGGGTGCTGGCGGCAGGAGGCAGCGCCAGCCGGGCGCTCGCCTTCCACCCGCTGGGGCACGCGCAGCTCTGGCAGGCGGTCTTCACCGTCACTGGCTGGCTGCACGCGCCGGCGACGACGCCGGGCGCCGTTCGCCTGTTGCTGCTTGGTCTGCTGCTCCTGGCAGGTGGGGCAGTCCTTTTCTGGCGACGCCGGACTCTCCTGGCGCCGACCTGGCGTGCGGCTTTCATGCGGCTACTGCTGCTCTTTGTTCTATACTATCTGGGCTTCCTGGCGCTCTCAATCTCTTTTCTCGACGCGAACACGCCCCTTGACGACCGCATCCTGGCGCCGGTCTACGTGACCGGCCTCTTTCTGGCGATGGCTGGAGCCGGGCGGCTGGCACAGACGGCGAACCGGCCTCTCTTGCGCCGCGCCGTGTCAGCTACGCTGGGGCTGTTCCTCATCGTGCAGCTTGCGACTGCAGCTTCGTGGCTCAGGGAACAGCGCAGCACGGGCCTGGGTTACTCCAGTCCTGTGTGGCTGCAGTCGGCTACCCTTGAAGCCGTACGCGCCCTGCCCGCGGATGTAGACATCTTCTCGAACGCGCCTGAGGCGATCAATTTGCTCGCTGGCCGCGAGGCGCTGTCGCTGCCACGTAAAAACGCGGCGATGCTTGGCGAGCGCAACGCTGGCTACGAGGACGACATTGCCGCCCTGCAGCAGGCTCTTGAGACCGGAGCTGTACTCGTTTACTTTGATGCGGTAGCGAACCGGCCCGTCGTATCCCTGCCCGAGCTGGAAGAGCGGATGTCGCTTACAGTGGCGGATCGTCTGCCCGACGGCGCCCTATACGTCGCCGGGTCCCGAGAGTAAAGAACAACGCAAAAGAGGGGCTTGCACGCCTATGAAGCTCTCTATCGTCATGCCTGCCTACAACGAAATTGAAACCATTGCCGCTATTGTGGAGCGGGTCATGACGGTACCGCTCCCACTGCAGCGCGAGCTGATCGTCGTGGACGACGGCTCGACCGATGGCACGCGTGAATTCCTCGCCGGCCTCGACGGTGGGTACGCTGCCCAGGGTGCGGTGAAAGTCGTATTGCAGGAGCGCAACCGAGGCAAGGGAGCGGCGCTGCGGACCGGGTTCAGCCATGCTACGGGCGACGTGATTATTATTCAGGATGCTGACCTGGAGTATGATCCAGGCGAGTATATGAAGCTGCTGCAGCCTATCCTCGATGGAAAGGCGGACGTGGTCTACGGCTCGCGCTTCATCGGCGGCGAATCGCACCGCGTGCTCTACTTCTGGCACTCGCTGGACAACCGCTTTCTGACGACACTGTCGAACATGTTTACCAATCTGAACCTGACCGATATGGAGGTCTGCTACAAGGTTTTCCGGCGTAATGTGCTGGACTATTTTGAGCTTGAAGAAGACCGCTTTGGCTTTGAGCCAGAGTTTACGGCCAAAGTGGCGCGGACGGGCTGTCCTATCTACGAGGTCGGCATCTCCTACTACGGGCGCACCTACGATCAGGGCAAGAAAATCAACTGGAAGGACGGGATTCGTGCGGTCTATGTGATCTTGAAGCACGGACTTTTGCGACGGAAAGCGGGCGCACTGCCTCGTGCGAGCATGGAGAAGACGACACCGGCATTGCCCAGGGGCATGTCCGAAAACTCTCTCGGTTCGTAAACAGACGAATTAACGCAGACAGTAACAGTCTGGTGATCGCAAGCTGGAAGTAATAATATGGCCTTCGATAGGCTCGGAGGTTCTGGCGGCAAAAAACAAATCCTGAGCATCCACATCCCCAAAACCGCCGGGATCTCTCTTGCTCAAGTCTACCTGGCCCGTTATGGGTACGACGCCGTTTGCTTTTTCTATAACCATCGCTTCTTTAAGAAGCCGCCGGAAGGCGTAGGTGAAAGGGTTGTCGCTACGCCCCCTGCAGCGGCAATGGCAAGGGAGCGGTTGATTCGCTCTCCGCTGGCCGCAAGCATCGCCCGATTTCTGAGCCGCTACCTGACCAATCCGCCTCCTGTCTTGCGCAAGTTCCCGGCAGACGTGGCGGTCATACACGGCCATTTTCGCGTGGACCCAGCTGTCAAGGATCAATACACGCTAGTGACCGTCCTGCGCGAGCCGCTGCAGCGGGTACATTCGCTCTACCGCTATATGCGGCGACGGCAGCGGGAGGATGAGCCGACCCCGCGCTGGTGGTATCCGG
>JAAYYY010000231.1 GCA_012515125.1 Chloroflexota bacterium | reverse complement strand
GAACTGCAGGAAGGCGACGAGCATCGCCGGCAGGCTCGCCAGGGTCGGCCCGATGTTGGGGATGAACTCGCCGATGCCGGCGATGAGCGCCAGCACCAGCGCGTTGGGCAGCTCCATAATCATCGCCAGCACGAAGGTGACGGCGCCGACGATGAGGCACAGGACGAGCCGCCCGCGGAAAAAGTCGTTCCAGAGCCAGCGCAGCTCTTCGATCAGCCGCCGCATGTCCGGCCGGTGCCCCGCCGGGGCAAGCTGCACGATGGAGGCCAGCATCTGCCGGTAATCCTTTACCAGATAGAAGGAGACAAAGAGGATCACCAGCAGCCAGCCGACCGTGGAGAGGGTGAAGGTCGCCAGGTTGCCGAAGAGGATGACCGACGAGCTGCCCAGAGAGCCGACGATGTTGATGATGTTATTGCTGAGGCTGCTGTAAAGCTGTTCCAGCCGTAGCTCGTCCAGGGGGATGACAAAATCGCCGACGACGAGCGGCCTGCTCAGGAACTCGCCAAAGGCGATCAGGTAGCCGGGCAGGTTCTCGAAGAATGCGCTGATCTGGCTGAGCAGGCGGGGGATGGTGCCCACCGGCACGGCGATGAGGGCGGCGATGATGGCGACGTAGATGAGGGCCAGCGCCAGGTTGCGCGACATCTTGGCCTCGCGAACCAGCGCCTCGACGATGGGATTGAGCAGGTAGGCCACGATAAAGGCGACGCCCAGAGGCCAGAGCAGGATGCGCACCTGGTACAGCAGCACGAGAATCAGCACCAGCAGCACCGTCTGTACCAGGCGCTTCGTAGACGGCGCCCAGGGCGGCGACACGGGGTACGGCTCGTTCGGCCTCTGCTCTTCAGACATGGTTTGCAGATTATAGCGAATTACAGAGCGCCTGGTTAACGGCCGTTCATGCCATCAGGTGAATCACAGTTCAGCGTTTACCGGCGCACGAGATTCGCCAGGAAGAACCAGAGGTTGGCGGGCCGTTCTGCCAGGCGGCGCATGAAATAGGGGTACCAGGCCGTCCCGTAGGGCACGTAGATGCGCACGCGGTAGCCCTGGCGCACCAGCGCCTCCTGCGCCTCGCGGCGGATGCCGTAGAGCATCTGGAACTCGAACTTTTCCGGCGTAATCCTATTCTGCCGGGCGAAGTCGATGGTGGCGTTAATCATCTTGTCGTCGTGCGTGGCGATGCCCGCGTACAGCTCATGGCTGCGCGCCTCGTCGCTGAGCAGAAGCTGCATCAGGCGCACGAAGTTGGCATCCACGTCGTCCTTGGCCGGGAAAGCGACGTCGGGCGGCTCCATGTAGGCCCCCTTGCAGAGCCGCACCGAGGCGCCTTCGTCGATCAGGCGGCGCACGTCGGCCTCGCTGCGGTAGAGATAGGCCTGGATGACCACGCCCGTGTTGTCGTAGCCTGCCTCGCGCAGCCGGTAGAAGAGGGCCAGCGTCTGGTCTACCGTGGGGCTGTCTTCCATGTCGATGCGCACGAAGTTGCCGAGCTGGCGCGCCCGCTCGACAATCGCGCACAGATTCTCGTAACAAAGCTCGGGGTCGAGCTTGAGCCCGAGCTGGGTCAGCTTCACCGAGAAGTTGGAGGAGACGCCGCTCTCGTGTATGGTGTCGAGCACGCCGAGGATCTCGTCGCGGGCGGCGCGCGCCTCCTCCGCCGTGCTCACGCTCTCGCCCAGGTAATCCAGCGTGACCTGCATCCCCTTTTCGTTCAACGCGCGCGCCGCCGCGATGGCGTCTTCGCGCGTGTTGCCGGAGACGAAGCGGCTGGCGACGTACCAGGCGGGCGGGAAGCTGGTGACGAGCTGGCGGGCCCAGCCGGCGCCGGCGAGGTAGAGCAGCGCCGCGCGCAGCCATTTTTCGCCGTAGAGAAAGAGCAGGACGGCCGTCGAAAGGAGGGCCAGAAGAAGGGGAAGGCGCATCACGCGCCGGGGTGTTTTTTGGGGAAGGTGGGACATAGAAATTGCCTTTGTTAGTGTCATGTTTGCTCGTATGCAGTTCAGGCGAATTGTATATCTGTGGGGCCGGGCCGCCAAAATGGGGTTGAACTGTGATTCGTGTGATTTCTTGATTGACTATGATTTTTCGGGTGCGGGGGCCAAATCATAGGCCATCATGCCCATCATGAAAATCATGGTTCAGCGCGCCAGCAGCGAGTAGCCGCCATCGACGATGATCGTCTGGCCGCAGATCATGGTGGCCTCGTCGCTGCAGAGGTAGGCGACGACGTCGGCCACGTCGGCGGGGGTGCAGAGGCGGCCGGCGGGCGTGCGCGCCTCCACTTCGCTGACCACGTCCGGCCCTTCGTCGCGGAAGGTCTGGAAATGCTCCAGCGCCTCGGTGCGCACGACGCCGGGCGACACGGCGTTAACGCGGATGCCCTGCGGCGCCAGCTCCACCCCCAGGTAGCGCACCAGCGCCTCAATGGCCGCCTTCGACGTGCCGACGACGACGTATTCCTCCAGCACGCGGATCGAACCGAGGCTGGAGAGGGCGACAATCGCGCCGCCGCCCCGCCGGGCCATCAGCGGGGCGGCGTGCTGCGCCCCGAAGAGCAGGGAGCGGGCGTTGATGTTCATCGTCCACTCCCAGCCGCGCGGCTTCTGGCCCATCGCCGGTCGGTTGTAGCCGGAGGCGGCGTTGTGGATGAGCACGTCCAGCGCGCCGAACGTCTCCTCTACCTGCCGGTACATCCCGGCCAGCTCGTCCAGGTCGCCCACGTTGGCCCGGACGACGAGCGCCTGCCGCCCCAGCGCGCGTACCTCTGCCGCCGTCTCTTCGGCCGGCTCGCGGTTGCGGAAGAAGTTGATCACGACGTGCGCCCCTTCGCGGGCGAAGCGCAGGGCCATCTCTCGCCCGATCCCCCGTCCCGAACCGGTCACCAGCACGATTTTGTCGGCGAAACGCTGCATCGGTTGTCCTCCTGGCCGTAACGATGCGTCCATTGTAACCGATATTGTGCCACGACCCTCAGATACCGGCGTTTTCGCCTGGGATGCCCTCGTCTTTCAGCGGAAATCTCATGGTGCCCCGCTCCACCATGATGACGGCGCCAAGCGCCAGGCTGACGAAGCAGGTGAGGCCCACAGCACAGAAAACCAGCGAAGCCACGGCATCACCAGTCCGTATGGGCGACGTTCCGGCGCCCGACCAGTAGTAGAGGGCCAGGTACGCCGCGACGCCGAGCAATCCTTCCATCGACTTGTACTCCCTGGGCGAACTTCCTTCATTCTCCTGGTCGCTGCTACCTGACAATTGTAGCCGAGCGGCGCGGAAGCCCAAAACGAGAGCTGTGGGCTGTAGAGCGATTTTTCCAAATCGCGCTACAGCGGTGCCATGCGAGCTGGCAGGCGCGATCCGGAGGTATACTGTTTGGCGTATAGCCTCCCATCGGCTATCTTTAGCACCCATGCCCGAACTCGCCCCATTGCCCCAATCGTTCTACGCTCGCTCGGCCTGCGAGGTCGCCCAGGCGCTGCTGGGCAAGCGGTTAGTGCGCCTGCTGGACGGCGAGCGCATTGCCGGGATGATCGTCGAGACGGAGGCCTATTGCGACGGCGGCGCGCCCGATCTGGCCTGCCACGCGACGGCCAACCAATACCGGCCCACGGCGCGCACCGCCGTCATGTTCGGCCCGCCCGGCCACGCCTACGTCTACTTCACCTACGGCATGCACTGGATGTTCAACGTCGTCACGGGGCGCGAGGGGGAGGCGGGCGCCGTGCTCGTGCGCGCCCTGGAGCCGCTGGAAGGCGAGTTCGTCATGGCGCGCCACCGTAACCGCCCGCGCCGCGACTGGACCAGCGGCCCGGCGAAGCTGACGAAGGCGCTGGCTATCGACCGCGCCCTGCACGGCGCGAATCTTTTTGACCCCACCGGGGTTCTAGCTATCGAGGACGGCCCGCCCATTGACCCGGCGCGCATCTGCACCGGCCCGCGCATCGGCCTGGGCAAGACGCCGGAGCCGTGGCTCTCGATGCCCTGGCGCTACTGGCTGGACGGCAATCCCTTTGTAAGCAGATAAGGACCGGGCGCTCGCCGGTCCCCACCAGGAGGCTCATGAAACTGCTCGACGGCAAGAACGCACTCATCTTCGGCATCGCCAACAAGAACTCGATCGCCTGGGGGATCGCCCAGGCGCTGGCGGCCCACGGCGCGAACCTCGGCTTCAGCTACGGGCTGGAACAGCTAGAACGGCGCGTGCAGCCGCTCGCCGACTCCCTCGGCGTCACCTTTGTGGAGAAGTGCGACGTGACCGACGAGGCCGAGGTGGAGAGGGTCTTTGCCCGCGCAGGCGAGCAGTTCGGCCATCTCGACATCCTCGTGCACGCCGTCGCCTACGCGCCGCAGGCCGCCCTCACCGGCCGGTACGTGGACACGGCGCGCGACGACTTCCGCGTGGCGCTGGACGTGAGCGCCTACAGCCTCGTCGCCCTGACACGCGGCGCCGTGCCGCTGATGACCAACGGCGGCAGCGTGGTTACCCTCACCTATTACGGCTCGGAGAAGGCGATGCCCCACTACAACGTGATGGGCGTCGCCAAGGCCGCGCTGGAGGCCAGCGTGCGCTACCTCGCCGCCGACCTCGGCCCGCAGAATATCCGCGTCAACGCCATCTCTGCCGGCCCCATCAAGACGCTTTCGGCGTCGGGCATCGCCGGCTTCCGCAAGATGCTGCACTACGTGGAGGAGCGCGCCCCGCTGCGCCGCAACGTCGATCAGGACGAAGTGGGCAACGCCGCGCTCTGGCTGTGCAGCGATCTGGCAAGCGGCGTCACCGGCGAGGTCGTCTACGTGGACGCCGGCTACAACATCCTGGGCATGCCGGAACCGCCGGAACGGTGGGAGTGATGCGGTTGACAGCCGCCGAGAAGCGGCTATACTCGACCTTATACCTAAGCGTTAACATAGCCTGATTCTTATCCAGAGCAGCGGAGGGACCGGCCCGATGAAGCTGCAGCAACCCCCCGCGGAGGGAAGGGTGCTAACTCCGGCAGCAGGAAGCTGGAAGATAAGTGGTTGATCTGCCATCCATTTGCCCCCAAAGCCTCTTGCCAGCCAGGAGGCTTTTTCGTTGACCGGCGTCCCGCGGCAGCTGGGCGAGGCGATATTTCTGGAGGTTTTGATGAGTACTAATTTTATGAAGGCGCCGAAGCTGCTGTTCACGTCGGAGTCGGTGACCGAAGGGCATCCCGACAAGATGTGTGACCAGATCAGCGACGCCGTCCTCGACGCCATGCTGGAGCAGGACCCGATGGCCCGCGTCGCCTGCGAGACCGCCGTGAAGACCGGCTTTGTCATGGTTCTCGGCGAGGTGACGACGACGGCCTTCGTCAACATCGACGAGCTGGTGCGCCGCGTCGTGACCGAGATCGGCTACGACGACAGCCGGAAGGGGTTCGACGGCAGCACCTGTGGCGTGCAGGTCGCCATCGCCTCGCAAAGCCCGGATATTGCCCAGGGTGTCGATAACGCGCTGGAGTATCGCAAGAACGGCGACGGCGAGGTGGCGCTCAACGCCATCGGCGCCGGCGACCAGGGCATGATGTTCGGCTTTGCCTGCACCGAGACCGAGGAGCTGATGCCGCTGCCGATCAGCCTGGCCCACCGGCTGACGCGCCGGCTGGCCGAAGCGCGCCGGCAGAACGTGCTCTCCTGGCTGCGCCCCGACGGCAAATCGCAGGTGACCGTCGAATACCACTATGGCCAGCCTGCCCGCATCCACACGGTGCTCATCAGCACCCAGCACGACCCCGACGTGGACTACGAAACGCTGCGCCAGGGCGTCATCGACGAGATAATTATGCCCGTCCTGCCCGCCGAGCTGGTGGACGACGAGCTGAAGATCTACGTCAACCCGACCGGCCGCTTCGTCATCGGCGGCCCGATGGGCGACGCGGGCGTCACGGGGCGCAAGATCATCGTCGATACGTACGGCGGGATGGGCCGCCACGGCGGCGGCGCCTTCAGCGGCAAGGATCCGACGAAAGTAGACCGCAGCGCCGCCTACGCCGCCCGCTGGGTGGCCAAGAACATCGTCGCCGCCGGCCTCGCCGAGCGCTGCGAGGTGCAGCTGGCCTACGCCATCGGCATCGCCCAGCCGCTGAGCATCAGCGTGGAGACGTTCGGCACGGGCACGCTGCCCACCGACGCGCTGGTCCAGCTCATCGAAGCGAATTTCGACCTGCGCCCCGGCGCCATCATCCGCGACCTGGACCTGCGCCGGCCGATCTACCGCCAGACGGCGGCCTACGGGCACTTCGGGCGCACCGACCTCGACCTGCCCTGGGAGCGGACCGACCGCGCCGACCTGCTGCGGGAAAAGGCGGCGGCGCTCGTCCGCGAGACGAGCGGTTAAATAGACGGAGCGCGGGGAGCGGGCTGGAAGCCCGCGCTCCGGTGAAAGCCACGTTACCATATTTGACGCACCGGCCGGGCCGCGCTAGAATTAGATGTCTTGTGGCCCGGCCACTATTTTTTGTTGTCTACCTTACGAAATCGGATGTCCAACTGGCATCCGATTTCTGACGGGGCAGGTTAGAGGGTGAACCCCTGTGTTTGAATCGTTAGGCAATCGCCTGCAAACAGTTTTCGACGGTCTGCAGCGACGCGGCAAGCTCACGGAAGCCGACGTCGATACGGCCATGCGTGAGGTGCGCCTGGCGCTGCTGGAGGCCGACGTCAACTTCAAGGTAGTGAAGCAGTTCGTCGGCCGCGTGCGCGAGCGCGCCATCGGCGAAGAAGTGATGCGCAGCCTCACGCCGGGCCAGCAGGTCGTCAAGATCGTGCACGAGGAGCTGATCCGCACCCTCGGCGAGCCGGGACGCCTCAACCTGGGCATGCAGTCGCCGGCGGTCATCATGCTCGTCGGGCTGAACGGCGTCGGCAAGACGACGACCGCCGCCAAGCTCGCCCTGCTGCTGCGCCGGGAGGGGCGCCGCCCGCTGCTCGTCGCCGCCGACGTTTACCGCCCCGCCGCCATCGACCAGCTCAAGACGCTGGGCAAGCAGCTCGACATCCCCGTCTATGACGAGGGCGCCGGCGGCAGCCCGCCGGACATCGCCGCCCACGCCGTGCGCCACGCTTCGCGCGAGGGGCTGACCACGGTCATCATCGACACGGCCGGCCGCCTGAACATCGACGAGATGATGATGGACGAGATTCGCGCCATCAAAGAGCGCGTGCGGCCCATCGAGACGCTGCTCGTCGCCGACGCCATGACGGGCCAGGAAGCGGTGCGCGTCGCCACCGACTTCGACAACGCCGTGGACATCACCGGCCTGATCATGACCAAGATTGACGGCGACGCGCGCGGCGGCGCGGCGATCTCCATGCGCGAAGTCACCGACGTGCCCATCAAGTTCCTGGGCACGAGCGAAAAGCTGGACGGGCTGGAGCTGTTCTACCCCGACCGTATGGCCAGCCGCATCCTGGGCATGGGCGACGTGCTCACGCTCATCGAGCGCGCCCAGCAGGAGATGGACCAGGAAGAGGCGATGCGGGCGGGCGAAAAGCTCATGGCCGGCGACTTCAACCTGGAAGATTTCCTGCAGCAGATGCAGCAGGTCCGCCGCCTCGGCCCCATCGGCCAGCTCATGGAGATGATCCCGGGCATGAACAAGATGGCCGCCGACGTGGACCTGAGCAACGCCGAATCGGAACTGAAGCGCATCGAGGCGATTATTCGCTCGATGACGCCGGCCGAGCGGCGCAATCCGAAAGTAATCAAAGCCAGCCGCAAGCGGCGTATCGCCGCCGGCTCGGGCACTACCGTCCAGGACGTGAACG
>JAAYYY010000230.1 GCA_012515125.1 Chloroflexota bacterium | reverse complement strand
GCGGGCCGGAACTTATAGCCATAGACGATGATGCCTTCTTCGCCTTCGCTGCGCAGCTTGCGCGTCACCATCTCTACCGGCATGCCGATGGCAACGCCGCCTTCGCCGATGTCGGTGAGCTGGGCAGTCACCAGCGGCCCTTCTTCGAGCTTGATCAGGGCAACCGTATAGGGGGCGAGCTGCTCGAAGCCCGCCGGGGCATCGTAGATGGTGGTGTAGGAATAGACCTCGCCGCGCCCGGTAAAAGTGTAAAGCTCCTTGGCCGGCGCTTCACATTCCAGGCAGACGTCGCGCGGCGGGAAGAGCTTTACGCCGCAGGAATCGCACGTTTCGCCGACCAGGTTGTAGCGTTGTGATTGTAGACGCCAATGTTGTGAGACTTGCATGATTTCCTCGTTACCCTCTCAATGAGTGGCATGGAGGCCCACCCGGCGGACCCCAGCGATTCCCATTATGGCTTGAATTCTCTTTCACAAGCTATCAGAACGGGCTGCAAAACTGTCAAAAACTGTCAAAGAGGCTGATTTCTGTATGGAATCGCCTGAATGCAGACCCGCTGACCTTGTTATGTCAAATAAAGTCGAAGCTGGCGTATGACTGGCTCTCCTAGATAGCCAACACGTGGGTGACGGCCGTCGCGCCCGTCATGCCCAGGTTCTGGGCCAGCCCCACACGGGCGTTGGGAATCTGGCAATCGCCGGCCTGCCCGCGAAGCTGCTGGGCAACTTCGACGATCTGGTAGACGCCCGTAGCGCCGAGCGCGTGACCGCGAGCCTTCAGGCCGCCCATCGTGCTGATGGGAATCCGGCCGGAGCGGACAATATCGCCGTCGCGGGCCAGCTTCCATCCTTCGCCGCGCGGCGCAAAGCCAGCCGCCTCCAGCGAGAGCGCGGCAAGGATGGTGAAGCTGTCGTGCAGCTCGAAGAGATCGATCTCGTCAGGCGTGATGCCGGCCTGGGCCAGCGCTTCCTGCGCGCTGCGCGCCGCCGCGTCGAGCCACAGGAGATCACGGCGGTCGTGCAGGCCGATCGTGTCGGTCGCCAGCGCCGAGCCGGCTACGCGCACCGGCTGCGGCACCATATCCATGGCCCGCTCGCGGCTCGTAATGACGACCGCGGCGGCGCCGTCTCCGGCGGGCGCCATGTCGAAGAGCGTGACCGGCGTGGCGACAGCGGGCGCGGCGGCGAAGCGATTGGCCTTGATCTGGTTGCGGAACATCGCCATGGGGTTCAGGGCGCCGTTGGCATGGGCATTGACGCTGAAGCCGGCGAAATCGTCCACACTCAGCCCGTATTCGTGCAGGTAGCGACGCATCAGGAGGGCCGCAGCGCCGGCCAGCGTCTGCCCGTGGATCGCCTCGTAATCGGCATCCAGCCCCGTGTTCATCGCGGAAATGACGGCGCTGCCCGATTCGTCGGTGACCTTCTCGACGCCGACGACGAGCGCCGTCTGCACCAGGCCACTCTCCATGGCGATGACGGCCTGGCGCATGGCGGCGCCGCCGGACGCATCCGCCGCTTCGACGGTGACCGACTCGGCGCCGCGCAGGCCGGCGAAATCGGCGATCAGGGCGCCGAGGTGATCCTGGTGGCTCAGGGTGCCGGCGAGCATGTTGGCGACGAAAACGGCGTCGATCTCCGTCGTCGCCGCGTCGTCCAGGGCCGCTTCGATGGCATACCAGGCCAGGTGACGCAGCGAGGTGTCCCAGTGCTCGCCGACGTCGGTTTTTCCAATTCCGATAATGGCACTGTTCGTCATGGTCAGCTCATCTTCAGCTTATCGCGGAAGCGCGTGTAGGTGGCGTAGTCAATCTCTACCCGCCGGGCGATATAGTCTTCGGTGTGCGGGGCGCGGTCGCGCGCCTCTTCGATGCGCTCCGTAACCTGCAGATCGAAGGCGTCGGAGCCGGCGCCCGAGCCGTAGCTGACGACCAGGATACGGTCGCCGGGCCGGGCAACGTCCAGGACGGCGGTCAGGCCGATGACGGCGGAGCCGGCATAGGTGTTGCCGATGCGCCCGCTGAGCAGGCCGGGGGCAATCTGCGCCGGGGTGAAGCCGAGCGCCTTCGCCGCACGCTCCGGGAACTTGACGTTGGGCTGGTGGAAGACCGCCCAGGCGTAATCCTGCGCTTTCCGGCCGAAGGCGTCCATCAGCGCCCCGGCTGCGGAGGTGATGTGCTTAAAATAGGCCGGCTCGCCGGTGAAGCGGTCGCCGTGCGAGGGGTACTCGGCGTGGGCGCGCCGCCAGAAGTCGGGCGTATCGGTGACGAAGGAGTAGGAGCCTTCAATCGTCGCCAGCGCCTCTGCGGCCCGGCCGATAATCAGGGCGGCGCCACCGGCAGCCGCCGTGTACTCCAGCGCATCGCCCGGACGGCCCTGCGCCGTATCCATGCCAACGCTCAGCGCATAGCGGGCCATGCCCGAGCCGACAAAGCCGATGGCGGCCTGCATCGCTTCCGTACCCGCCTTGCAGGCGAACTCCCAGTCGGCAGCCTGGGTGTTGGGCACGGCGCCGATGGCCTCGGCGACGATGGTGCTCGTGGGCTTGACGGCATAGGGATGGCTTTCGCTGCCGACCCAGACGGCACGTATCTCGCGGGGGTCGATCTGGGCGCGGGCCATGGCGTTGCGCGCCGCCTCCACGGACATCGTCACGACGTCTTCGTCGAGACCGGGCACCGCCTTTTCTGTAATCGGCGCGCCCTCCTGCCCGCCGCGCCACATGCGGTTAATCTCGCTGGCGGGCAGGCGATAGCGAGGCACGTAGGCGCCGTAGCCGACAATGCCCACGGGGTGGTGGGGCTTCAGAATCTCGTTCTGCGGCCCGTAGGGAGCCTGTTCTTGTTCCATCTTCGTTTTGTCCTCAATCTTTTTCGTGGCTTGTGCCGCTCAAAAGCTGTGCCGCATAGGCCACCCGGATATTTCCATCGGCAATGAGCTGCCGCGTAACTTCTTCAATCTGCTCTCCCTGGGCGCCCGCCGCCAGCGCTACCTGCCGGGCGTGGAGGCGCATGTGCCCCTGCTGGATGCCGCTGGTGACCAGCGCCTTCAGCGCGGCGAGGTTCTGCGCCAGCCCGACGGCGACCATCAGACGGGCCAACTCTGCGGCGCTGCTCACATTCAGAATGCGCAGACACATACGCGCCGTCGGATGGACGCGGGTGGCGCCGCCGACGATGCCCACAGCGAGCGGCAGCGTCAGCGTGCCGTGGAGATCGCCGTTCCGGTCCACATGCCAGCCGGTCAGGGCCTGGTACTGCCCGTTGCGGGCTGCATAGGCATGGGCGCCCGCTTCCACTGCGCGCCAGTCGTTGCCGGTGGCGATACAGACCGCGTCCACGCCGTTCATGATTCCCTTGTTGTGGGTCGCGGCCCGGTAGGGATCGACCACGGCGAAGGTGTTGGCTTCCTCGATGCGCCGGGCTACGAGGTCGCCAGGAATACCCGGCCCGGCAAGCGCCTCCGCAGGGATGGTACAGCGCGCCGTAGCCAGCCGCCGGTCGTTCAGGTTGGAGAGGATGCGCAGATTCGCGCGGCCTCCGGTGAGGTCCTCGATACGCGGGGCCAGCGCCTCGACGGCGGTATTAATGGCGTTGGCGCCCATCGCATCGCGCGTGTCATAGAGCAGGTGGACGACCAGCATCGGCCCGACGGGCGTATCGGGGAAGCGGCGCACTTCCAGATCGCAGGCGCCGCCGCCATAGCGCACGATGCTCTGGCTGCAGGCGTCCGCGGCTGCCATCAGCTCTGCTTTGTGGGCCACCACGCTCTGCGCCGCGCGCTCCAGATCGTCGATCTCCAGAAGCTGGATCTGGCCGATCATGATCGGGTCGGTCGCTTCCGTCTGGAAGCCGCCGCCGGCCCGCGCCAGCTTGGCCGCGTGGCTGACTGCGGCGATCACGCTGGGCTCTTCCACGGCCATGGGGATCAGGTAATCGCGACCGTCGATCAGGAAGTTGACGGCGATGCCCAGCGGCAGGGCGTGAGTGCCGATGCCGTTTTCGATCATCTGGTTGGCGGTGTGCGGCGAAAGACCTGCCGCCAGTAGCTCGCGCTCCGCGCCGTCAAGGCCGGCCCAATGGCCCACCGCCGCGACACGCTCTTCCAGGCTTAATTTGTAGAATCCCGGCAACCGCGAGGATTTCCGAGCCATACCGTCACGTTCTCCGTCATCTGCGTCCTGAAGGACTGCTATACTGGATTTGACCGGCGACTATAGCGCCGAAACGCTCTCAAAAGCTATCAAAGGAGTGGATTGGGGAGAAAATGGGAGGGAGAGAGCTAACGCTGGTCAAGGTATTGCAGGGCCATCTGCAGGCGCTCGTCCACGCTTCTCGCCTCGCGCGGTACGTTCTGCAGCGCCGTCTGCGCTTCGACGATGCTGAAGCCCAGGCCGGTGAGCAGCTCAATCACGTCGGCGTCAACGTCGCTGACCAGGGTGACGCCTGTGACGCTGGTTGCGGTGTCCATGCGGTCGCGCAGCTGGAAGAGGATGCGCTCGGCCGTCTTCTTGCCGATGCCGGGCACGCGCTGCAGCACGGCCGGCTCTTCGCGCATGATGGCGCTGCGGAACAGCTCGGGGCTGAGGGTGGAAAGGATGGAGAGGGCGACGCGCGGGCCGACGCCGCTGACGCCCAGAAGCAGCTCGAAGAGGGAGCGGTCTTCTTCGTCGGCGAAACCGTAGAGCGCCAGCTCCGTCTCGCGCACGATGAGATGGGTATGCAGGGTGATACCCCGGCCGATGCCGCCGACGTCTTCGAGCACGTTGCCGGGCACAAAGATGCGCAGCCCGACGCCGCCGACGTTGACGACGAGATGGTTGTCGCCGATGGCGGTGACGGTGCCGCTGACAGAGGCAATCATGGGGTGTGATTGTAGCAGGCGGCAGGCGGAGGGCCAACAGATAGGGCGACCTGCCGCCGGATGCGCCCGCAGTTGAGCGCGCCCTGTCCTTGTGTTAATATCCCGGTGTTTGTCTCGTCGTGCCATCCTGGTTAATCATCGAGTGTCATCATGAACGAACAAGAACGAGATCGTGCGCGGACCCTGGGAGCTTTGATTCAGCAGGCGCGCAACCATGCCCGCCGTTCCGTGGAGGAGTGCGCCCGGATATTGGGGATGCCGGCAGAGACGTTCGCTGCCGCCGAAGCGGGCGAACACGTCGTCTCTCTGCCGGAGCTGGAGGCGCTGGCTATTTACCTCGACGTGCCTATGGCCCATTTCTGGGGCAGCTATAAGCTTCCACAGCCCAAGGAGTTAGATTACGGCATTCTCCTGGCCCTGCGGCACAAGATCGTCGGCGGCCTGCTGCGGCAGTCGCGCCTCGACGCCGGGCAGGGCCCAGAAGAAGTCGCGGAGGCGGTGGGGATAAGCGTGGACGAACTCCTGGCCTATGAATCGGGCGAGCAGGCAATCCCTTACCTGCTGCTGGAAAAGCTGGCGCGGCAGGTCGGGCAGTCAGTCGACACGTTTCTCGACGACGCCCGCGGGCCGCTGGGCCGGCACGAAGCGGCGAACGAGCGGCAGCGCCGGTTTCAGGAGCTGCCGACGGACGTGCAAAGCTTTGTGAGCAAGCCGGCCAACATCAACTATCTGGAAACGGCGATGCGCCTGAGCGAGCTGGACGTAGACAAGCTGCGCACCATTGCCGCCAGTATTCTGGAAATCACCTACTGAGTAAAGCATTATGTCCGACGAGTTGAAGGAAGCGGGCCTGGCTCTGTTCCGCCAGGGACAGCGGCAGGAGGCTATCGCCCGGTTTGAGGAAGCGGCGGCATCCTATGCCGCAGCCGGCGACAAGACGGGAGAGGGGGAAGCCCTGAACAATATCGGCGTCATTCGCCGGCTGGAGCGGGATTGGCCGGCGGCCCAGGAGGCGTTCCAGCGCGCCCAGACCCTCTTCGCGGAGACGGGGGATCAGGCGCGCCAGGCGCAGGTGACCGGCAACCTGGGCGATCTCTATGCTTACCAGGGCCAGACCGAGGAGGCAGCGCGCGCCTACAGCGACGCAGCGGAGATGATGGCTGCGGCGGGCGACCGCGAGAAACAGGCCCAGCTTTTGCGCGCGCTGAGCCTGCTGCGCCTGCGCCAGCGGCGGATTATGGAATCGATGCTGCTGATGGGCCAGAGCCTCGAGGTCCGGCCCCGGCTGAGCTTCCCGCAGCGCATCTTCCGGGCGCTGATCCAGTTCATGCTAAGCCTGATGGGCCGCGCGTAGTATGGGCCGAAGCCCCGGCCGGATAATCGCCATCCTGCTGGCGCTCGCCGGCCTTGGTCTGATCCTGGTTTACGTGGCCATCCTGCCGGAGCGGCGGCAGCGCGAGGAGCCGGTGGGCGTTGCCTCGCCCGCAGCCACGCCGCTACCCACTGCTACCGAAACCGTTGCTCCCGCAGCTATTCCACCCACGCGGGCGCTGGCCGATGCGAGCGAGCTACCCCTGGCTTATCGCGACCGCTTTGGCGTCACCGGCAAGCCGGAGGACGTGCTGATGGCTGCCGATATTGGCCTACCGTTTGGCAGCTTTTCGACGTGGTTGATGCACCTCGATCCGGTCATCCCGCCGGGCGCCTTTCTCTGGCAGATGATCCGGGTGAGCGAGGAGGGGCCGCGGCCTTCGCGAGCCGAGATAGAGGCCGCCATCGACAGCGCGCCCGGCGCAGCGTGGATCATCGGCAACGAACCGGACGTCATCCATCAGGACAACGTGACGCCGCAGCGCTACGCCGAGATTTACCACGAGCTGTACGTGCTGATCAAGCAGCGCGATCCGTCGGCGCTGGTGGCAATCGGCGGCGTCACCCAGCCCACGCCGCTACGCCGGGCCTACCTGGACGCCGTACTCGACGGCTACGAGGCGCGTTACGGCGCGCCGATGCCGGTGGACGTGTGGAACGTACATGCTTTCATCCTGCGCGAGGAGCGCGATAGCTGGGGCGTGGACATCCCGCCGGGTATGGACGACGAGCTGGCCATCCGCTACGAGATCGGCGATCACCTGGATATGGAGATCTTTCGCCAGCTTATCTTCGACTTTCGGGCGTGGATGGCCGAGCGCGGATATGGGGACCGGCCCCTGCTTGTCTCGGAGTATGGGATGCTCATGCCCTACGAGTACGGGTTCACCGAGGCGCAGGTGGCCGGGTTCATGACGGCGACCTTCGACTTTTTCCTCAAGACGCGAGGGCCTACCGGCTACCCGGCCGACGACAACCGGCTGGTGCAGTGGTGGCAGTGGTTTGTGGTTGACGACGACGAACACGAGGAGTGGCGGCCCACTTTCCTGGTGGATCGCGAGAGCCGCACGCTGACCCCTCTGGGTGAAACCTTCGCGAGCTACGTGCGTAATCTTGATCATGAACCCTGAGCCGCCCCGCCCGCTGTCCATCCGCCAGAAGCTGGTTTACGGCCTTGGCGATTGGGGGACGTCGGCGGCGACGACCGTCCGTAACGTCTTCTGGTTCTTCTTTCTCACCAGCGTCGTGGGCATGAACGCGGGATTGGCCGGCTCGATCTTCCTGATCGGCCGCCTGTGGGACGCCGTCAACGATCCCCTCATCGGCACGCTGAGCGACCGCCTGAACTCGCGCTGGGGCCGGCGGCGGCCCTTCCTGCTATTTGGCGCCATCCCTTTTGGCCTGACCTTTGTGCTGCTGTTTATCGTGCCGCCCTGGGAGGCTCCCTGGGCGCGCGCCGCCTACTACATCGTCGTCTTCCTGCTGTTTGACTCGCTTTATACGATCATCAACGTGCCCTACTCGGCGCTCATGCCAGAGCTGACGTCAGACTACGACGAACGCAGCAGTCTGGCGGGCTGGCGGATCACGTTCGCCATTCTGGCCTCGCTGGTTACCGGCGCGCTGTTCAAGTATCTGGCGGAGGAGCTGTTTGCCCCGCAACTCGGCGGTGGGGTCGCCGGCATCCGCAGCGGCTATGCTCTCTCGGCCGCTCTCTGGGGCATCACGCTGATCATCCCCAACTTCATCCTGGTTTCGACATTCCGGGAGAAGGAGCGGGAGCCGGTAAGCGGGAAGATACAGCCGCTGCAGACCTTTCGCGAGGTCTTCGCCAACCGGGCATTTCGTCTGGCAGCGGTGGTCTACCTGCTGACCTTCACGACGGTGGACATCGTCCTGCTCGTCTTCATCCGTTTCCTCGTCGATTACGTCCGCGTCGAGCCCGGCTTCGACAACGTGTTGCTGGCGACGGTGCTGGGGCTGGCCCTCATCACCATGCCGATCACGGTGGCGCTGATGCGCCGGCTGGGCAAACGGCGCGCCTACATGGTCAGCATGGCCTTTTTGGCCGTCGTCCTGGCGATCATGAGCCAGGTGCCGCCCGGCGGGCAGAACCAGGTTCTCATCGCCGGCATCTTTGCCGGGCTGGGGTACGGGGCCGCCAATACGCTCCCCTGGGCGCTGGTGGCCGACGTCATCGAAGCCGACGAGCTGAAGTCGGGACAGCGGCGAGAGGGGATCTATTACGGCTATCTCGTCTTCTTTCGCAAGCTGGCGGCGGCCGTGGCTACCTTCAGCGTGGGGCAGGTGCTGGACGCCACCGGTTTCGTGAGCAGCGTGCAGGGCAGCGCCTTTGTCCAGCAGCCGCCCGAGGCGCTGATGGCGATGCGCTTTTTCATCGGGGTTGTGCCGCCTATTATGCTCGCGCTGGCGATCATCGCCGTGTGGCGCTACCCGCTGGACCGGGAGAGCTATGAGGAAATCCGGCAACTGCTGGTGACGAGAGAAAGCGACGAGGGATGAATAGCGTCCAGCTTTTCGCCGTGACGGCGGATGGCCCGCAACGGCTGCAGCCGCCGGAAGCTGTCGCCGGTATCCACGACCTGCCGGCCGGGCTGCCCTTTGGCGTCTATACGGCGTTCCGCACTTTCGAACACAACCGCTTTCTCGAGCTGCAGGCCCATCTCGACCGGCTGCAGCAGTCGATGGCCCTGCTGGACTGGGCTTATACGCTCGACCAGCGGCGGCTGCGGCAGGCGCTGCACGCCGTCTGTTCGGCTTATCCGGGCGACG
>JAAYYY010000229.1 GCA_012515125.1 Chloroflexota bacterium | reverse complement strand
GCGCTTGACCTCATAGTCCGCCGCGCCCCTGCCTGCCAGCCGCCGGAACGCCAGCAGCGCGCCGGCGACGGCCCCTAGCGGCAGTACAATGGCCCGCCACCACTGTTGCCAGGATGATTCCCTGAGCGACCCGCGCCACGGGCCGGTGGCGTGCTGTCGCCGCGCGGGCGGCGGTTCCGCAGCGCGCCGCTGGCCGCGACGGGAATGACAGACAGGAACAGTAAGATAGAAGCCAGCGCCAGCGCCTGGTGCAAGCCGGCCGTTTCGTACCAGCTCACCTTCTCGTAAGCTTCCATCGGCGTGATATTGCTGAACAGGTGGGTAATCCGTCCCTGGTCATCCTCGCGAAAGGCGAAGCCATAGGGAGCATCTACCATGCGGAAATAGAGGGGCTCTACTTCGACAAGACGCCATTCACCGTAGGGTGTGCTCAGGAGGAGCGTGCCATCGCCGGCATTGGCGACTTCAAACGCGGTCATGAGCCCGGCCGTCTTTTCAAAGGCGGTGTAAGCGCTTCGCGTGGCGCGATAGCTGCCGGTGAACCGGTCGGCCCGCTCCACGTAATCCGCAGGAGGTTCTGGCGGTTCGACGGCCGGCGCCGGATAGTAGTGGTCGAAAAATGCCCTCTGGAACCCGAAATGCTGAGTTGTCAGGTTCGCGCCACCGTCGCTGTTGTAGGTCACAAAGATTCCCAGCTTCTGGTCGGGCAGGAGCAGCAGCACACTCTGTATCGGGTACGCTTCGCCGCTGTGTCCGAGCGTCCGCTGGCCATTGTCGCTGAAGTCGAAGAAGCCGTAAGCGGTGCCCTGGAGGCGGGCGTCAGGTGTGTATAAGGTGCCCTGCATCTGGTGCACCGTCTCTTCCTTCAGGATCTGCGCCGCGGCAGTGGTAGCATCGCTGGTGCGACCGCCCTGCAGATGGGCAATCATGAAACGCGCCATGTCAGTGGCGCTGGCGAGAATGCCGCCGGCCGGCTGCATCGCCAACTGACCCAGGTAGTCGCGAAATGGCTGTAAGGAGCCATCCCCGTAGGTGTAGCCTCTGCTCGCCTGGGCGCGCATGGTCGGTGGAAGCGGCATCTGGGCGGTTGAGTGCGCCATACCCAGGGGGTCGAAGATGTGCTCCTGGATATACTCGCCGTAAGCCTGTCCCGACATCCGCGCCACGATGTACCCGGCCAGGGCTGTGCCGTAATTTGAATAGGCGGCAACCTCGCCAGCCGGACGAACGCGAGCCGGGATGTGGGAGGCCATCCATTCGCCCTCCGGCACGAGATGGTCACTATCAATCGCCAACACCTCGACAAAAGTATCTTCGAAACCCGGGGTATGCGTCAGCAAGTGCTTGAGGGTGATCGGCTGCGGATACGTGTCCGGGATACGAAAGTCGAGATAGCTGTTCACGTCGGCGTCAAGGTGAACAGCTTGGTAACGGAACCAATGAGAAAGCCCGTTTGTTCGGGGTCTACCGGGATGCCGTTCTCCAAATCGGCGTAGCCGTAGCCTTTGGCCAGAACCAGCTCGCCATCTTTGACCACGGAGATAGCCGCTCCGGCAATGTGGTGCTCCTCCATATCCCTTGCGAATAGCTCGTCCAGGAACGCCTCCAGCTCAGCGGGATCGTCCGGGCCGTTTATCGCCGGCGCCACGGCGCCCGTCTGAGCTACCACCACACCGGCCCCCGGCAGCAGCAGGCCAAGCAACAAAGCCGCCAGAAGCAGAATGCGAATCCGAACCATTCGTTTCCTGTTCATCATCATCTTCCTCACCGTGAAGCCATTTTTCGCCATCGCTTCTCTGCCACTGCTGCACGCCGTCCACGCCTTAACCCACCAGCCCCAGAATCACCGCCGGCACCAGCACAAGCGCCGGCAGCCGTTCCCCGCCGTGCACGACGACAGCCATCCAGTTGCTGCGGAAACGGCGCGCCGGCCAGGTCATGGCCAGGCCGCCGACGATGAGGCTGGGCCACATCCACGGCTTGTGCAGATGGTAGAGCCCGAAGAGCGCGGCGTTGGCCACCCAATCGGCCCGGCCAAACACCCCCTGCATCTTCGGCAAGAGCACGCCGCGAAAG
>JAAYYY010000228.1 GCA_012515125.1 Chloroflexota bacterium | reverse complement strand
GGCTCTTCGCCCAGGTAGTCGCCGGTCATGCCCAACGCGCGCGCCCGGCAGCCGCTGCAGACCAGCTTGAATTCGCAAACGCCGCACTTGCCGCCGAGCAGCTCCGGGTTGCGCAGCTCGCCAAACAGCTCCGATTCCTGCCAGATGGTCTGGAAGGGCTGGCGGCGGATATTTCCGGCCTCGACTGGCAGGTAACCGCAGGGGAAAACTTCGCCGCGATGGCTGATGAAGGCGACGCCGGTGCCCGCCAGGCAGCCCTTGGTCATCGCATTCATCGGGTGTCCGCCGCCCGGATGGCCGCCGCTGCCGGAGTGCCCGCCTCCAGGGTGGCCGCCGGCCTCTTTTTGCCGCCGCAAGCTCTGCGGTCCGGGCCGGATCACGCCCTGCCGGCGTTCTTCGGCCTGCCGCTGGCGCACGATGCGGAAGTAATGCGGGGCGCAGGTCGCCTTCAGCTCCAACTCGCTGCTCATCTCGGCGTCGTACATCCAGTTGAGCACCGCCTCGTACTCCTCCGGCGTGATCTGCTGGTCGTCGGCGATCTCCACACCGCAGCCGACCGGCACGAGCAGGAACAGATGCAGGGCGACGGCGCCGATTTCTTCGGCCAGGGCCAGCGTCTCCGCCATCTGGTGGACGTTGTGCCGGGCGACGGTGGTGTTGATCTGGAACGGCAGCCCGATAGCGCGCAAATGGCCGATACCCGCCAGCGCGCGGTCGAACGCGCCCGGCCCGCGGAAAATATCGTGCGTAGCCGCGTCGGCCCCGTCGAAGCTGACGCTGACCCGCCGGACGCCGGCTTCCTTCAGCCGCTGGGCCACCTCGCGGTCGATGAGCGTAGCGTTGGTCGCCAGGGCGACGATCAGCCCGGCGCTGCTGGCGTGGGCGGCGATGTCGAAGATGTCAGGCCGGAAGAGCGGCTCGCCCCCCGACAGCACGAGGATCGGCCGGCCATAACTGGCCAGGTTGTCGATCATCTGGTACGCCTCGGCCGTGCTCAGGTCCTGGGGCAGCAGCTTGTCGGCAACGGTTATGCGCCGGCAGTGGATGCAGCTCAGGTTACAGCCCGCTGTCGTCTCCCAGAAGACCAGGCGTGGCGCAGGGTAAAGATCCATGGTGGGTATCCTCGAATGTTGCCGGGACAGGTCCGGCTCAGGCCCGAGAATCTACGTAAAACTGAGCAATTCTAATGAAAAGCCGGGCCACGTCCAAGTGTACTCCATCATCCCCCAGATTCAATGGGACAATTGACAGGGAAGGAGATGCCATTTGTCACGTGGGCGTACGGTTGGGGTGTAGGGTCAGACGGTCGGGTCCGGCAATTGTTCTCTGTCGCGGGACAGCGCCCAGGCCGCCAGCACACCGCCGAGGAAGCCGAAGAGGTGGGCCTGCCAGGAAACGCCTGCCCGTTGGGGCAGCACGCCGAAGAACATGCCGCCGTAGAAGATGAGCACGACGACGGCTACGAGGATGGCAAAGAGGCTGCGCTCGAAGTAGCCGCGCAGGACGAGGAAGCCGAAATAGCCAAAGACCAGGCCGCTGGCGCCGATGCTGACGGTGCCGGCAGCGCCGAACAGCCACACGCCGCCGCCGGAGACGAGCATGACCAGCGCCGTCACGATGAGGAAATCGCCCGTCCGGCGCATAATCACCAGCCAGCCGAGGACTAGAAAGGGGATGGTGTTGGCGGCAAGGTGGGCAATGCCGCCGTGCAGCAGGGGCATGAAGAGGATGCCCCACAGGCCGGCCAGCTCGCGGGGGCGGACGCCGAGCGCGTTGAGCCGCTGCCGGAGCAGGACCGCATCGACCAGCTCCAGCAGCCACATCGCCAGCACAATGAGGGCCAGGAGGGCGAGCTGGCGCCATACTCGCTCGCTTGCCAGCCGCAACTCGTCAGACTGCATTGGCTCTCCCAGGAAAACGCGGATTCATCTCGACTTCGAAGTGTACGCCGGACGCCCGTTTTTGTAAAACGTTCCACGATCGGCAGCGAAATGCGGTATGATTACAGGAGCGGGTCCGGCGTGCGGCCGGGGTGTCTGGCCCGTTCCACGGCCCGCAAGGGAGGAAGTTCTATGCCTGTCTTAGCCTTGCCAACCGGCATCCTGCTCGGATTCCTGGCCTGGTTCGCCTTTCGATATGTGCTCTCGGGCATTTACACGGTGGACCAGAACGAGCGCGCCGTCAAGACGCGCTTTGGCCGGGCCGTGCGCATCGGCGGCGCGACGACGCTCGACGATCCCATATCCGCCGCGCTCAATGAGAAAGACAAAGAGCGCTATATCTATCCGCAGTTGCGCGTTATCCAGCCCGGCGGCCCATACTTCCGCTGGCCCTGGGAGAAGGTGTACAAAGCCTCCGTCGCCACGGAGACGATCAACATGGCGATGGACCTGGAGACGCCGACCGCCAACCGCAACGGCACGATTCTGGACGCGGTAACGAAGGACCAGCTCAACATCGGCCTCACCGGGCAGATTCGCTACCGCGTCTCCGAGCGCAACCTGTACGCCTACTTCTTCGGCGTCATGAACCCGATCGTTCACGTGATGGGCTACTTCGTCGCCATTTTGCGCCAGCGCATCGCCAGCTTCGAGCGGCCCGACAGCCGGGTGACAGATAGTGAGACGGAGCTGGACACCGACGTGATGGGCGGCATCTCGATCAACGACCTGCGCAAGAACCTGAATGAGATTAACGATTTCATGGAGCAGGAGTGTGCGTCCTCGGCGGCGCGCTACGGCGTCGAGCTGGACGCTTCGCTGATCACCGGCATCGACCCGCCGCCGGAGGTGGAATCGGCGCTCGCGGCGATCAACACTGCCTACAACGAGGTCTCGTCTGACATCAGCCTTGCCAGCGCCCGCGCCGACCAGACGATTGTCCAGTCGAAGCGGGCCGTGGAGATTGAGACGCTGCGCGCCCAGGCCGAAGTTGAGCCGCTGCGCATGCTTGCGGCCCAGCTTCTGGCGCTGAAAGAGAGCGGACCAGACGTGCTCGACGCCTACTTGCGCAACGTGCGCCTCGACCTGTACAAAAAGGCGGCGCAGGTCTTCCTGGAGAGCCCGAAATGAGCGATATCTTCATCACCCTTTTTATCGCCGTGGTCAGCTTCTTCGTCTTTCTGATTGGCGAGCCCGTCGTCCGCTGGCTGCTCCGCGTCTTTGGCGTCTATGCCATCGTCGAGGAAGGGACCTGCCACGTCTACGTGCTCTTCGGCAAGGTCGTCAGCGTGTTGAAGGAGCCCGGCCTGCACCTCCTGTGGCTGAAGCTCGGGCCGCGCGCGCTGATTATCAACCTGCTCGGCGAGCGCCACATCCTGGACATGCGCCTCGACCAGCAATATCTGCGCAGCCTGCCGGTCAACTCGGAAGAAGGCGCGCCGATGGGCATCGGCGTCTGGTACGAGATGCAGATTAGCGACCCGGTGGCCTACCTGTTTAAGAACACCGACCCGCGCGGCTCCCTTTCGGCCAACGTCAGCAGCGCCACGGTGCGCATGCTGAGCAACATGCCGCTGGACGATATGCTCGTAACCCGCCACGTGATGAGCCGGGCCGTGCGCGAGGAGGTCTCGCCCAAGTCGGAGCAGTGGGGCTACCGGCTCGGCTCGGTCTACGTGCGTAAAGTCCACTTTCGCGACAGCGGCATGATCCGTCAGATTGAGGAGAAAGTGGTCAACCGGCTGCGCCAGGTGACTTCGGCTATACTGCAGGATGGGGCGAACCGCGTGAGCATTATCACCAGCTCGGCCGAGCGGCGCGCCGCCGTCGAGTTCGCCCGCGCGCAGGCCATGCGCCCGCAGATCGTCGGCGCGGCGCTACAGCAGATTGGCGAAGACCCGGAAGTAGCCAAGGCGATGTTTGCCATCCTGGAGACGCAAAATCTGGTCAACGGCGAGGCACGGATCACCTTCCTGCCCAACGGCGACGGGGTGCTTGCGGATCTGCTCGCCGCGGCGCCCGCACCGGTTGCCCGCCGGGCTGCCTGACGCAGCGCCTGGCCGCGAAGGAGGATAGCCATCGAACAGACAGAACTGGAGCGTATCGAACAGGCGCTGGCGGCGCTGGAAGCACAGCGACCCTTGCTGGGCGATCAGGTCGTCGATACGGCGATTGCCCCTTTGCAGGAGAAGCTCGCCGCCCTGCGCACCACCGGAGAGGGCCAGCGCAAGCAGGTGACGGTGCTTTTCGCCCGGGTGACCGGTCTCGGCCCGCTGGAGGATCTGGCGGCGGTCGAGGAAGTGAACCTGTTTTTTAGCCAGCTCTGGCCCCGCCTCGACGCCATCGTCACGCGCCTCGGCGGTACCGTGGACAAACACGTCGGCACGCGCCTGATGGCCCTCTTCGGCACGCCGATTGCCCACGAGGACGACGCCCGGCGGGCTGTGCGCGCCGCCCTGCAAATGCGGCAGGTAGTCGCCAGCCTCGATTCCCGCTCGCTGCCGGCGGTCCTCGCGCGCAACGGTCTGCAGCTTCGCGCCGGTCTCAACACCGGGCCGGTGCTTGCGGGGCCGCTGGGGCGCACGGGCGAAGTGACGGTGGTTGGCGACGCTGTGAACGTCTCCAGCCGGCTGGAAGAAGCCGCAGCGCCCGGCGACATTCTGGTCAGCCACCACACCTACCGGCACGTGCGCGGCTATTTCGACGCCACCAGCATGCCGCCGCTGTTCGTCAAGGGTAAGAGCGAGGCCATCCAGACGTACGGTATCCTCGCGGAGAAACGGCGCGCTTTCCCGGTCGAGCCCCAGGCTGTCGTGGGCCAGGAAAGCCCGACCATCGGGCGCGAGGTCGAAATTGCGGAGCTGCGCGCGGCTTTTGAAGAGGCTCTGGTCGGCGACTCGCCGCGCGTTGTCACCGTCGTCGGCGAGGCCGGCGTGGGCAAGACCCGGCTCGTCTACGAGCTGCAGAACTGGGTGGAGCTGCTGGAGCGGCGCTTCTGGCTTTTCCGGGGGCAGGCCGAAGCCCAGAGCGCCAACCTGCCCTATGCGCTGGTGCGCAACATGCTTTCCTTCCGCTTCCAGATCCTCGAGAGCGACAGCCCCGACGTCGCCCGGCGCAAGCTGGAAGACGGTATCGCCGCCTTTATCGGATCGCGCGCCGCCGAGACGGCCCATCTCATCGGCCACCTCGTCGGCTTCGACTTCTCCGACAGCCCGTACCTGCGCGGTATCCTCGACGACGCGCCGCAGATCCAGGGGCGTGCTTTCCACACCTTCGCCCAATTCCTGCGCAGCATGGCGGCGGTGCAGCCCGTCGTCCTGCTGATGGAAAACATGCAGTGGGTTGACGCCGGCAGCATTGCCCTCGCGGAATATCTCTGGCAGAACTGCCGGGGCTGCCCGCTCTTTATCCTGGCGACGGCCCGGCCGGAGTTCCTGGAGCGCTGGCCCGCCTGGGCGCCGCCGGAGGGTAGCGACCCCCGGCGCACGGTACTGAACCTCGGGCCGCTGGGCCCCGAAGAGAGCCGCCGCCTGCTGCAGGCCATCCTGCGCCCGCTGCCCGAGCCGCCGCCGGCGCTGGAGCAGCTAATCCTCGACCGGGCCGGCGGCAATCCGTTCTTTCTCGAAGAGATGGTGCGCATGCTCGTTGACGACGGCGTGCTTGTGACCGGCCAGGAGAGCTGGCAGGTGCACATGGACCGGCTCGTGCCCAACCGCGTGCCGCCGACACTGACCGGCGTGCTGCAGGCCCGCCTCGACGGCCTCACCGCGGCCGAGCGGGACGTGCTGCAGCGCGCCGCAGTCGTCGGCGAGCAGTTCTGGGACGCCGCCGTCGCCGCGCTGCGGGAGCCCACGAGCGATCGGATAGACGAGCTGGAAGCGATCTCCCGCCTGCTGCAACAACTGGTCGAAAGAGAGATGATTGTGCGCCAGGAGAAGAGCGCCTTTGCCGGCACGACCGCTTATCACTTCAAGCAGGCAATTCTTCACGACGTGACCTACGAGAGCGTGCTGCTGCGCCGCCGCCGCAGCTATCACGGGGCGGCAGCCGCCTGGCTCGTCGCCCAGGCCGGGCAGCGCGCGGAGGAATACGCCGGCCTGATCGCCCGTCATTACGAGCGAGCCGGCAATCCCCGGGAGGCGGCCCACTGGTACCAGCGGGCCGCCCAGCAGGCGCGGGCGTCCTTCCTGCCGGCCGAAGCGATAGCCTATTACGAGAAAGCGCTCGCCTCTCTGGGCGACAGCGACGAAGACCGCGCCCTGAAAATCCTCATATACCAGGGCCTCGGCAACATGTACTGGCGCCAGGCGCAGCGCTCGGAAGCGGTGGCCGCCTACCAGGCGATGCGCGACGTGGCTGCTGCCAGCGGCGATAGCCTGGCCGAAGCGCGGGCCTGCAACCACCTGGCGCGCGCCTATCGCTATCTGGGCCAGATGCACGAGGGGATGGTCTGCGCCGAGCAGGCGGAGGCGCTCGCCCGCCGTCTCGGGCCGGCGGGCACCGTCGATCTGGCCCGGGCCGTCGCCGTACAGGGCTGGATTTACCATGGCCTGGGCCAGCCCGCGCAGGCCATTGAGCCGGCCGAACGCGCCCTGGCGCTGGCGAAAGAGGCCGGCGCGCCGCGCGAGGTGGCCCTGGCGCTCAACCTGCTCGGCGTGGCCTACACAGGGCTGGGCGACCACGAGCGGGGCGCCGCCTACGCCGAGGAAGCGCTGGAGCTCTACCGTTCGCTCGGCAACCGCTGGGGCGTGGGCATCATCTCCAACAACCTCGGCGAAAATGCGCGGGCGCGCGGAGACTATGCCACAGGGTTGCGCTACTACGAGGATGCGCTGGCGATTGCCACGGAAACAGGCAATCGCGAGAGCGCCATTTCCTGCTTCAACAATATCGGCGGGGCGCGGCTGGCTCTGGGCCAGCCCGAGGCCGCCGAAGAGGCGCTGCGCGAGGTGCTGGCCCGCGTCGGCGAGCGCGGCTGGTATGGCCTTTCGGAGACCTACCGCTATCTGGCGGCTGCCTACCTGGCGCAGGGCCGGCCCGAGGAGGCGCTGGCTGCCGCCCAGCAGGCGCTGGTCCTGGCCCTCGAGCGTGGACAGCAGGACTTCTGCGGGGCAGCCTGGCGCATGTTGGGCAGGGTAGGGGCTGCCACGGGACAGCCTGTCGCGCCGGCGCCGGGCGAGGCTCCGCTTCCCGCTGTGGCCTGCTTCGAGCGCAGCGCCGAAATCTTCACCCAGACGCAGATGACGGCCGAGCTGGCCCAGACACAATATGCCTGGGGAGCCGCCCTGCAGCAGAGCGATCCTGAAGCGGCGGCCCGGCTGCAGGACGAGGCGCTGCGCCAATGCGGTGCTTTGGGTCTGCCGGCTGATGTTGTTAAAATAGGGGCCTGAACGCCAGCCGGGCGCCTGCCGGCACATTCCCACCAGATACAGGAGACAGAATGGACTTCTCACTCAACGAGGAACAGCGCCAGTTTCGTGACGTGGTGCATAACTTTGTCGCCCGCGAGGTCAAACCCCACGCTGCCGAAGTTGACGAGACCGGCGAGTTCAACTGGCCCGCCGTGCGCAAGATGGGCCCGCTGGGATTGCTGGGGCTGGAAGTGCCCGAGGAGTATGGCGGCGCAGGCATGGACGCCATCAGCGCCGCCATCGCCATCGAGGAGCTGGGCTGGGGCTGCGGTTCCACCGCCCTGGCGATCAGCGCCCACAACGGGCTGGCCCTCGGCCCCATCGTGCGCTATGGCAGTGAGGAGCAAAAGCAGCGATGGCTGCCGCCTCTGGCTACGGGCGAAGGTAAGCTGGCCTGCCTCAGCCTGACGGAGCCCGGCGCCGGCTCTGATCTGCAGGGTGGGGTGACGACCCGCGCCGTGCGCGAGGGCGATTCGTGGATCATCGACGGCAACAAGATGTGGATGACCAACGCCTCTGTCTCCGATCTGATGGTCGTGCTCTGCCGCACCGATCCGGCCGGCGGCAGCCGCAGCCTCAGCATGCTGCTCGTCCCCAGCGACACGCCGGGCATCACCATCGGACCGGCGGAGAAGAAGATGGGGCTGAACGGCTCGCCCACCCACGCCGTGAACTTTGACGAGGTGCGCGTGCCGCAGGAGAACCTGCTCGGCGAGGAAGGGCGCGGCCTGCAGCAGACGCTGGCGACGCTGGATAGCGGGCGCGTGGGCATCGGCGCCCTTGCCGTAGGGCTGGCCCAGGCTGCCTATGAGGAAGCGGTGCGCTATGCCAAGGAGCGCCGGGCCTTCGGCGAGTCCATCGCCCACTTCCAGGCGATCCAGTGGATGCTCGCCGACGCCGCCACCGAGATTGACGCCGCCCGTCTCATGGTCTACCGCGCCGCCTGGCTGAAGGGGCGCGGCGAGCGCTATACCAAGGAGGCGGCGATGGCCAAGCTCTTCGCCACCGAGGTCAGCGAGCGCGTCTGCCGGAACGCCATCCAGATTCACGGCGGTTATGGCTACAGCCGCGAGTTCCCCGTCGAGCGCATCTATCGCGACACGCGGCTGATGACTATCGGCGAAGGCACGAGCGAGATCCAGCGTCTGGTCATCGCCAGGTTCCTGCTCGGCCTTTAGGCCCTGCGACGACTCAGCCCCTTTGGGGCAAAAACCGTTCCCAATGACCTTCGGAGACGACTTCGGCGGCTCCGTCGATCACTTTGATGGCGGTCTCGTCGTCCATCGCGTACCCCGGCACCTGCAATCCGGCGGCCCATTTTCTCGCGTTGGCAAGCGTATTGTCCG
Organism: Chloroflexota bacterium; assembly: GCA_012515125.1. GTDB lineage: Bacteria > Chloroflexota > Anaerolineae > Promineifilales > Promineifilaceae > JAAYYY01. The sequence goes on along the minus strand of JAAYYY010000228.1, from coordinate 11,513 downwards.
GCAGCATTTCATGGTCAAGGTGCGGAAACATCGCAAAATCGACGAGTCCCAGCGTTTCATCGCCACCGCTGGGCGGACGCCAGCCGACGAACTCCTTACCGATGTTGGGGGCCATCACCATGCTCCCGGCGCTCAGCCCCACGTAGACTGTCTCGTGGAGTGATGGAAAGAGGTCGGCCAGTCCGGACTGCCGCATCCAGTAGCACAAATACAGGGGGTCGCCGCCATTCACCAGCAGGACGTCAGTCTCCTGAACCAGGGGAACCCAGAGCGCTTCGTCAATGCTGGGTAGAGCGGTGAGTTCCAGCACCCCCAGTGACTTCCAACCCAGTTCGCACATGGGGGTCTCGGGTTCTCGTCCGCTGATAAAGTGCCATGCGTGGCCGGCGCCACCGGGAATGGCGTAGATCGCGGTGGGGATGCATAGGGCGCTGGCCTCGGCAATGGGTTTGCCCAGCAGGTCGAGCAGCGCGTTGTGGATGCTGGCATTTCTGATGCCGGCGGAAGTGAGCAGCAATTTCATGACTTCGATCCTTGCCGATGCAACAGAATCAGGTTAGCTCACGTCTGGCGGCTCGGTGAGGTCTTCGGCGATGGCGACCAGTCCGTGCGGGTTGCAGATGATGACCTGCTCCCGGCCCGCCAGAATCAGCCCGCTCTCTTCCCAACCGCTCAGGATGCGGCTGACGGTGTAGAGCGTCGTGCCGGTCATCTCGCCCAGATCCTGGCGCGACAGGGGCAGGTCGAGCAAGACGCCTTCGGGCACGCGGCGGCCCGCCTGGCGCGCCAGACGTAGCAGCGCCCGGGCCACACGCCGTTCCACCCGCTCCGTCGCCAGCTCGCGGTAACGGAGCTGCAGGTCGTGGAAACGCTCGCCGATGAGGCGCATCCCGTTGAGCGCCAGCCGTGGATGCGTCTCCATGAGCCGGCCGATGTCGTCGGCCCGCCAGCCAAGCAGCTCGGCGTCGGTCATCGCCTGGGCGGAAAGCGGGTAATCGCTCAGGCTCAGGGCGACGATCACGCCGATGCTGTCGCCGGGGCCGACGTAGCGGATCGTTACCTGGTGGCCTTCCGGCCCGAGCTGTACCAACCGGACCTGCCCGGCGAGCACGTGGTAAAAGCGATCGCCCGGTTCCCCCTGGTGGAAGATGTAATTCTGCCGGAGCGTCTGCACCGGAAAGGCGTAGGCCAGCACCTCACGCAGCGCCGATTCCGGCAGACCGGCAAACAGGGGCGCTTCGGCAATCTGCTCGACCGAGATGGAGGACATCGCTGGCATAGCCTAAGTGTAAGCGAGTGTACGCCTGAATGCAATGCGCCGGCGACCAGGATGGTCGCGCTCCGCCGGATAACCTCCTCGCAGACCCCTAACAGAACGTTTATGGCGCTGGCGGCGGAATCGAATATACTTACGGGTTGTTGAAAGTGGCCTGACTGCAAAAGGTAGTTTGCAGCGGTGGCGGCCCGCGCCGTGACCGCTTTTTTGTGCCCATGACGCAAGCAGAAACCCCTGTCGACCCGGCGCTGGTGGCAGGCGAAGTAGCCCGCCGCCGCACCTTTGCCATCATCAGCCATCCCGACGCCGGCAAGACGACGCTAACCGAAAAGCTTCTGCTCTATGGCAACGCCATCCATCTGGCGGGGGCGGTGCGCGCGCGCCGCAACCAGCGCAGCGCGACGAGCGATTGGATGGAGATGGAGCGCGAGCGTGGTATCTCGATCACGAGCACCGTCCTGCAATTCCCCTACAACGGGCACATCGTCAACCTGCTGGATACGCCGGGCCACCAGGATTTCAGCGAAGATACCTACCGCACGCTGATGGCCGTGGACAGCGCTGTGATGGTCCTGGATGCGGCGCGCGGTGTCGAGGCCCAGACGCGCAAGCTGTTCGAGGTCTGCCGGCAGCGCGGCATTCCCATCTTCACCTTCATCAACAAGATGGACCGCCCGGCGCTGGACCCACTCGCGCTGCTCGACGAGATTGAGCAGCTACTGGATATGGAGCCGGTGCCGATAAACTGGCCTATCGGCGACGGCGAAAGCTTCCTGGGCGTCTTCGACCGGGCCAGCGAGCAGGTGCATCTCTACGACCGCACCGTCCACAACCAGACCATCAGCCCGGAATACATCACGACACTGGACGACCCGCGCATCCGCCAGCGGCTGAGTGATAGCCGCTACGACGACCTGCTCGTCAACATCGGCCTGCTAGACGAGCTGCGCGGCTTCGACCCGGAGGCCACCCTCGCGGCCCGGCAGACGCCCGTCTATTTCGGCAGCGCGCTGACCAACTTCGGCGTGCAGCTCTTTCTGGACGACTTCGTGACCTTTGCCCCCGCGCCCGGCGCTTATGGCAGCACCCGGGGCGCCGTAGACCCGGTGACGCAGCCTTTCTCCGGCTTCGTCTTCAAGATTCAGGCCAACATGGACCCGCGCCACCGCGACAGCGTCAGCTTTCTGCGCATCTGCAGCGGGCGCTTCGAGCGCTCGATGACGGTGCGCCATCCCCGCACCGGCGCCGAGATACGCCTGAATCGCCCCTACCGCTTCTTTGCCGACGAGCGGGAGGTCATCGACGAGGCATTCGCGGGCGACATCATCGGCCTGCCCTCCGGCGGGCGCGACTTTGCCATCGGCGACACTTTGACCTCCGATGGGGAGTTCCATTTTGACCCCATCCCCCGCTTCCCGCCGGAGCATTTTGCCCGCCTGGTGCTGACTGACATCGGCAAGTATAAGCAGTTCCGTAAAGGGCTGGAGCAGCTGGAAACCGAGGGGGCGATGCAGGTGCTGCACGAGGCCGATGCCAGCCGGCGCGATCCCATCCTGGCCGTCGTCGGCGTCCTGCAGTTCGACGTCGTGCGCGCCCGCCTGCAGGCCGAGTACAACGTGCCGACGCGACTGGAGCCGATGTCCTACGGCGTCGCACGCATCGTGGAGGGGCCGGCTGCCGTCGTCGAGTTGCTGCCCTGGGCCTACGGCATGTTGCGCACGACCGACAACCGGGGTCAGGTCGTCGCCCTCTTCCGCTCCGAGTTTGAAGTCGGCTACTACGCTGAGAAATACCCGGACGTGAGTTTCAAGCTGGTCTACTGATCGCCGGGCGTCGCCTGCTGCAGAAAGCGCTCCACCGCCGCCGCCGACGCCAGAGCCAGCGCCTGCGCCGCCAGCTCGCGGACTTCCTCCAGCGTCACCTGCTCCAGCGCCTGCTTCACCGCCGGGATCGCCGGCGCGCTCATGCTCAGCTCGTCCACGCCCAGCCCCACAAGCACGGGGGCCGCCAGCGGATTGCCGGCCAGCTCGCCGCACACGCCGACCCAGATGCCGGCCTTGTGGGCCGCGTTCACCGTCGCCGCGACCTGCCGCAGCACGGCCGGCTGCAGCGCGTTCGCCAGCGAAGCAACCTGCGCGTTGCCCCGGTCCGCTGCCATGACGTACTGGGTCAGGTCATTGGTGCCGATGCTGAAGAAGGAGACGGCCGGGGCCAGAACGTCGGCCAATGCCACCGCCGCCGGTACCTCGATCATGATCCCCAGGGGTAGCTGCTCGGCGAAGGGCAGCCCTTCGGCGCGAAGCTGCTCCGTGGCTTCTGCCAGCAGCCGCCGCGCACCCATGATCTCCTCCAACTGGCTGACCATCGGCAGCATGGCGAGCACGTTGCGCTGGTGCCCGGCCCGCAGAATGGCGCGTAGCTGCGGCAGAAAGATCTCCGGGTTGTCCAGGCAGAAGCGGATACCGCGCCAGCCGAGGAAGGGATTAGCCTCGCTGCCCTGGTCGAGGTAGGGAAGGGGCTTGTCGCCGCCCACATCCAGCGTGCGGATGATCAGCGGGCGGTCGCCCAGCGCATCCGCCGCCGCGCGATAGGCCTGGTACTGCTCCTCCTCGGTGGGCGCCGTTTCCCGGTTCAGGAACAGGAACTCGGTGCGGAAGAGGCCCACCCCTTCGGCGCCGAAGGCGAGGGCTGTGGGCACGTCGCGCGGGCTGCCAATGTTGGCGACCACTTCCACACGGTGCCCGTCGGCCGTGCGACCCGGCTGCTGTCCGGCTTCACGCGCCCGCCGCTGGCGCTCCTGCCATTCGCGCTGCTGCTCCCGCAGAGTTGCCAGCCGTTCCTCGTCCGGCGCCGGCCAGATCTCGCCGCTGCTGCCGTCCAGGCCGGCCATCTGCCCGTCGACGACCTGTGACAGCAGCGGCCCCGCCCCGACGACTGCCGGAATGCCAAAGGCGCGGGCCAGGATGGCGCTGTGGGCCATCGCCCCGCCGCGCTCGGTAATGATGCCCAGCACCATGTCGGCGTCCATCTCCGCCGTGTCGGAGGGCGAGAGGTCGCCTGCTATCAGAATCGACGGCTCGCGGAACTCGGGCATCGCCAGAGCGACGGAGGTCAGGTGGCCGAGAACCCGCCGGCCCACGTCCAGCACATCGGCCGCACGCGCGCGCATATAGTTGTCGTCGATGGCCCGGAATCGCGCCGCCATCTCTTCCACCGCCGCCTGCCAGGCCGCCGCGGCGTTCAGGCGCTCCCCGAGGATCTGCTCCCGCACCCTGTCCAGCAGCGCCGGGTCCTCCAGAAAGAGGGCGTGAGCCTCGAATATAGCGGCTTCACTGGCGCCGGCCTGGGCAGCAGTCTGCCGGCGAAGGCGCTCAATCTCCTCGCGCGAGGCGGCGATGGCCTCCTGGAAGCGCTGCCATTCGGCCTCAGGATCGTCTACCTCGCTGGCGGCGACATCCGGCAGCACCGGCTCATACTTCAGCACCGGGCCGGCAGCCACGCCGGGCGACGCGGGGATGCCCGTCACGGCGTCGGCGGCGCCGGCCCTGACCACCGGCTCGGCGATGGCCTCGACCTCCGCTTCGGCCTCGCCAAACTGGCTCTCGATCAGGCTGGCCAGGGCGGCGAGTGCCTCGCCCGCGTCAGGTCCGCTGGCCTGGATGACCACCCGGTCGCCCTGCCTGGCCCCCAGCGTCGCCACCTGGTTGATGCTCTTGGCGTTGGCTTCCCCGGCCTTGCCCTGCTTGCGGACGCGGATGTCGGCCTGGAAGCGGTTCGCCGTGGTGACAAACTGCGCCGCCGGGCGGGCATGCAGCCCCAGCCGGTTGCGAATCTCCAGGACCTGTTCCACCGCCGGGCCCACTGCCACGCTCGCCGTCTCGACGACGGCCTGAGCGCCCGGCATCTGCTGCTGTTTCGCCGCCAGCGCGCCCATCGCCTCGGCGCAGACCGACTCCAGATTGCCGCCGCTGGCGGCCTGCACAGCCGCCGCGACCGCCCCCTCGACGAGCGGCGCCGCGCAGAGCCAGACGCGCTCGGCAATTTCCGGCTCCAGCATCTCCAGCGCCGTTTCCGCGCTGAGCAGCGCGCTGCCCAGATCCATGAGCACCAGCACCCCATCTTCGCCGTAGACGTTCTGGATCGCTTCGTATACGGCTACGGCGTCTGTGCCGATGGGATGCTCGGGATCGTCTATCCCGGCGGCGACGGCGAGGCGAACGTCTCTGGCCATTTGCTGGGCCAGCTCGCGCACCCCTTCGGCTAATTGGGCGCTGTGTGAGACGATGACGATGCCGACCATGTTCTCGTTATGAGCCTGCTGGCTCACCCCCCTTACTCAGATCAACGCCGGCGCACAAACCTGTTGAAGGCCAGGGCAAGGCCGAAGACGCCCCAGGTAGCGGCGCCAAATCCCAATCCCCATAGAATGGCCTCTAAGAGCCCCAGGCTGGGCTCGAGCTGGTAGGCGATGAAGGCGGCAAACGCCAGCGTGAACACGATCATGATTCCCAGACCCGTGCGCTTGCTCAACCACGGCTCGTTGGTCTGCGGTACGGGTGGCTTCTCCTTCTTCTCCTGCTGTTGCCCGACGCTCGGTCGCTTTGGCTGGGGCCTCTTCTTTTTAGCCATAGTTGATGATGGCGATTTCCAGCCAGATACCGTAGACGACGGCGGCGATGCCGACGATGAGCAGCACCCAGTTCACCACCCTGACGGTGCCCGGCGCCAGCGACATGTCCAGGATGACGGCCCGCAGCCCGAGCAGGGCGTGAATGGTCACGACAATCAAGAAGAGGATGGTGATCCCGAAGATTGCCGGGTTGGAGATGTAGTCGATCACCTGCTCGAAGTTGCGCAGGCCACCCTCCACCACGAAGTGATGGGCAATCATGTGCAGGACCAGCAGGGCCACCAGCAGGAAGCCGCTGAACGCCTGCACCAGCCAGATGGCCCCGGCCGGTCCAGTAGCGCGGGCTGCGTTGCGCTTTTTATCACTCAGTATGTTAGCCATATGAATCCCTGTTGAGACGGCTTGCCGATAGCTTCATGGCAGGCTCATCTGGTCAAATGGTAAACACCAGGTAGACGGCCACGGCAAAGAGCACCGCGCCGATGCCGATGAGCACCCAGAAGAGCGAGCGATGGTTGCGCACCGCCACGCCCATACCTACCAGGCCCACCCGGATGCCGTTCAGCCCGTGGAAGAGCAGGCCGAAGATCAGGACGACATCCAGCAGCAGATAGAAAGGGCTCTTCGCCAGCTGCAGGAAGTTATCCCAGGCTTCAGGCCCGCGCGAAAGCAGGAATAACACGCCCAGGTGGATGAACAGGTACAGGGTCAAACCCAGGCCCGTCAGCCGGTTGAGCGCGAAAGCCCACATGCCCAGCCGGTCCCGGCGCACATCAAACCAGGCACGGATCGGATTGCGATCCACCGGCCGGCGCTCTCCCACCTCACTTTTCAGTCGTGCGTCAGCCATCGGCTAATCTCTCCTTCCAAAAAGGCGGCCCAGCTTCTGCCGTGTCAGCGCGCGGCGCAGCGCCATGATCTTCTCCGCCGGCTCTACACCAGAGGGGCAGGCCTCGGTACATTCGTAGGCCACGTGACAGCGCCAGCAGCCGTCGGGCGTATCGACCCAGTCCAGGGCAGCTTTCGGATCGCGCCCACGCGGCTCTTCGATGACGCGCCAGGCTGCCGCCAGCGCCGCCGGCCCGTAATATTCCTCGCTGGTGCCCTTGATCGGGCAGGCCGACACACAGGCTCCGCACTCGATGCAGTTCTCGTAGCGGGTGTAGAAGTCGATGCCGCCGGGCGGCTTCGCCTCCGGCATGAACTCGCTGCGGCGCACATATGGCCGGTCGGCCTGGTTCAGCACATCATAGAAGGGCACCATATCGACGACCAGGTCGCTGATCAGCGGAATGTTGTGCAGTGGCTCCACCGTCACCACGTCGGTTCCCAGATCCAGCACCGTGACCACACAGGCCAGCTCTTCCCGCCCGTTGATGATCATCGCGCAGGTGCCGCAGGAGGCATGGTGGCAGGAGTGCCGCAGAGTCAGCGAGGGATCGTTGTCCCGGCGAATCGCCTGCAGGGCAACGAGCACCGTCGTCCACTCGTCACACGGGACCTTGAACGTATCGTAGTGGGGGCTTGCGTCGCCCTGTTTGTAGCGATAGACCCGGAATGTGATCTCTTTGGTAACAACGTCGGTTGTCGTCATTTTCTTTACCCGGGGATGGCATAGTAAGCTTCAAAAGGCAGGAGTTCGACCTCACGCGTGCGGCAGGGCGCATCCAGGCCCAGCTTCTGAACGACGACGTCGGCCGCCGCTTCGGCCATCCCCCGCAGGGTCGTCGCCTTGCCGCCAGTGATCGTCACGAAGCCCTCCACGCCTTCATCGGCATGGTCAAAACATTTGAACGTCCGGCTCAGCTCGCGCCCGGTGTCGGCGTCGGCGCGACGTGGGCCGATCAGGGGCCGGGCCGCAGCCCAGGCCGCCCGGAACTCCGCCTTGCGGACCAGCGGCACCATCATCGCCCCTTCCGAATACATCGTCTGGATGTGGTCCTCGGGCAGGCCGAGATCGTCCGGGTCGTCAACCACCCAGCTACTGGTGCCGATGACCGAGAGCCCGCGCTGGGGCACGATGATGTCGCCGTCGCCTGCCGGGGTCATGCGGTTAATGACCATGTTACAGAGTCGCCCGCGCACGGCAAGCATTACGCCGGGCGAGGGGCGGATGGGCACTTCGACGCCGACCATATCGGCGATCCGGCCGCACCAGGGGCCGGCGGCGTTAATCACAATATCGGCGCCAATCTCATATTCCTTGCCCGACGTGTGGTCGCGCACGCGGACGCCGCGCACCGTGCCACCTTCCTTAATCACGTCCAGCACCTCGGTGTACGTCTTGATGACAGCGCCGTTCTTTATCGCAGTTGCAAAGAAGCGCAGTGGCATGCGCATGGCGTCCATGGTCGCATCGGGCACGCGCACCGCCATAATCAGGTTGGGGCTGAGGTTCGGTTCCAGCGCCCAGGCCTGCTCGGGCGTCAGCCGCTCGGTGGGGATGTCACACTCCGCGCAGCCTTCGATGAGCAGGTTGCCATATTCGACATCTTCTTCGGTGACGGCGACAAAGAGGCCGTCGTTCTCCTCAAAGGTTCCCGGCGCGATCTTGCGCAGGATCGTGTTTTCCTCGATGCACTCAATGGCCGATTCGTGGTCCTTGACAGCATAACGAGCGCCGCTATGCAACAGGCCGTGGTGGCGCCCTGTGGTGCCGCTGGTCACCTCGCCCCGCTCTACCAGCGTGACCCGCAGGCCGCGCAAAGCCAGGTCGTGCGCCAGCGCACCGCCGGTGCCGCCACCGCCGATGATCAGTGCGTGAAATTCAGCCATGTGTTCCTCTCCTTGGCGGAGGCCTCCACAGCGGAGGTTGGAAAGAAACCGGAGACGGATACTGCCAGTGGCAACGGCGCCAACTTGATGCGGCAGCTCCGCCTCCGGTCTGGACAGGGAGACGAAACGCTCAGCCGGTGGCCGGGCGTCCCTTTGGCTCCAGGTTAGTCTTCTTCAATCCAGTCGAAGGTGCGGGTGACAGCCTTCTTCCATTCCTTGTACTGCTTTTCGCGCTTGGCCTCGTCCATCTTCGGCTCCCAGCGCTTGTCCACACCCCAGTTTTCGCGCATTTCGTCGTAGCTGGTCCAGAAGCCCACGGCGTAGCCGGCAGCGTAGGCGGCGCCCAGCGCGGTCGTCTCCGCAACCTTTGGACGGACGACGGGCACGCCGAGGATGTCAGACTGGAACTGCATGAGCGTGTCGTTGAAGACCATGCCGCCGTCAACCTTCAGCGCGGTCAGCTCGACGCCACTGTCCTTCTCCATCGCTTCCAGGACCTCGGCGGTCTGGTAGGCGGTGGCTTCGAGGACGGCGCGGGCAATGTGGCCGCGATTGACGTAGCGGGTCAGGCCGACGATGGCGCCGCGGGCGTCGTTCCGCCAGTAGGGGGCGAAGAGGCCCGAGAAGGCCGGCACGAAGTAGATGCCGCCGTTGTCTTCGACAGTGCGCGCCAGCTCTTCAATCTCCGACGACTTCTCGATCATCTTCAGGTTGTCGCGGATCCACTGCACCAGGGCGCCGGTGATGGCGATGGAACCCTCCAGGGCGTACACGGCCGGCTCGTCGCCGAACTTGTAGCAGAGGGTCGTCAGCAGGCCCGACTCCGAGGGGACCGGTTCGGTGCCTGTGTTCAGGAGCATGAAGCAGCCGGTGCCGTAGGTGTTCTTGGCCTCGCCGGGGCTGAAGCAGACCTGGCCTACCGTCGCCGCCTGCTGGTCGCCCAGGTCGCCGGCAACGCGGATAACGCTGCCGAACGGGCCGTTGGCCTTGGTGTGTCCGTAGACCTCAGACGACGGACGGATTTCAGGCAGCATGGACTTCGGAATGCCCATGATGTTGACGATCTCGTCGTCCCAGTCGAGCGTTTCCAGGTTCATCAGCATGGTGCGGCTGGCGTTGGTCACGTCGGTGACGTGCTTGCCGCCGTCGGGGCCGCCGGTGAGGTTCCAGATGATCCAGGTGTCGATGTTGCCGAAGATGGCGTCGCCGCGCTCGGCAGCTTCGCGCACGCCGTCAACGTTCTCCAGGATCCATTTCACCTTCGGGCCAGAGAAGTAAGTCGCCAGCGGCAGACCAACCTTGGCGCGGAAGCGATCCTGCCCGCCGTCGCGCGCGAACGCGTTGACGATACGGTCGGTCCGCGTGTCCTGCCAGACAATCGCGTTGTAATAGGGCTTGCCGGTGTTCTTGTCCCAGACGACGGTTGTCTCGCGCTGGTTGGTAACGCCCACGGCGGCGATGTCGTCGGGGGACGCGCCGGCCTTACGCATCGCTTCCCGGACCACGTCCTCGGTGCGCGCCCAGATTTCCAGCGGATCGTGCTCCACCCAGCCGGGCTGCGGGTAGATCTGCTCGTGTTCCAACTGGTGTGAGGCAACCGGCTCGCCCGCATGATTGAAGATCATGCAGCGGGTACTGGTGGTTCCCTGATCGATTGCGGCTACGTATTTAGCCATGACTGTGTTTCTCCTTGGTACTTAAGTGGACTCAAGCGTATCGAGTAACGCCTTTAAGATAAGGTAGCTGCTGGTGGCGCCGGGGTCCTGATGACCAATGCTTCGCTCGCCCAGGTAGCTGGCCCGTCCCTTGCGGGCCTGCAGCGGGATCGTCTCTTTCATACCCTGCTCGGCTGCTTCGACCGCCGCCTGCAGAGCCTCTGTTTCACCCGCGCCTTCGTCCAGCTTGGCCCGGAAGGCAGCCAGCGCAGGCAGCCAGGAATCGACCATCGTCTTGTCGCCAGCCTGGGCGCGCCCGCGCTGGACGATGCCGTCGACGCCGGCCTGCAGGACCTCCAGCAAATCTTCGGCTGTCAGCTCTTCTTTGGCGGCGGCGGCCATGCCCCCACGCATGAAGAAGGTGCCATAGAGCGGCCCGCTGGCCCCTCCGACGCTGCTGATCAGCGTCATGCCGGCTGTCTTCAGGATGTTGCCGATGTCCTTGTCGGCGACGCTGGGCAGCTTCTCCATGACGCGGTCCATCCCGCGCTTCATGTTGATGCCATGATCGGCGTCGCCTATGGCCGAGTCAAGCTCGGTCAGATAGTCGCGGTTATCAGTCAGGACGTCGCTGAGCTTCTCCAGCCAGCTCACGATCTGATCTCGAGTGGTCATCTTGTTCTTCCGGTCTTTCGTGTGCCCTTAGATTGTCGAAGGGGAGGTGAGGGCGTCTCGGTAGCGGTCAATCCGTCACCTCCGCCCTCTGCCACGGTACGTCAGACCCAGCTTAGGCACACCGCCGGAAGCCAGGCGTATCAGCCGGTGCATCCCAGAACCTGAGAATCTCCTCGTCCGCCTTCATCAGCGTGATCGACATACCCTGCATCTCCAGGCTGGTGATGTACGGGCCGATCAGGTTGCGAACGATCTTGATACCTTTATCTTCGCAAACCTGGGCCAGCTTGCGGTAGACGGCGTATAGCTCCGAAACGGGGGTGCCGCCCATGCTGTTCACAAAGGCGATTACCTCGTCCCCCTCCTGGAAGGGCTCGTCGATGAGTTCCAGCTCGTACCACTCGCCCTTCTCGTTGTCCCACTCGCGCACTGTCCGCGTGTAAGCGGGATCGTTGATGATTTCCAGGGCCATCAGCTCGGTGATTTCGTCGGCCGTCATCAT
>JAAYYY010000227.1 GCA_012515125.1 Chloroflexota bacterium | reverse complement strand
TGCTCGCTCGCCCAATCTTCCAGGGCGAAGGCAAAGAGCCGGGCCATGCGCCGCCGGTGGCCGGAGATGATGCGGTAGTCGCCGTTCTCCCCGGCCGGGGCAGCGAGAATTGGCTGCCAGTGGTCCAGGCCACGCTGGTAGACATGCAGAGTCAGCGCGTCCATCCCTTCCGGGTCGACCTGTGTGCACATCTGGGCCGGATGGCTTTTCAGATGTTGAATCTGGATAGTTGCGGTCATGGGCTTTGCTCCTCGAGTCAGGTAAGGTTATTCCGTGGTTGCTGATACAGTCTAATAAGAGGACGTTTTGCTTGGACCCCGCACTCTGTAGTCGACTGTTCTATGAATCCGTTGGGAGGAAATCTTCTGTGGCAACATTAGTTTTCGGCGAACGAATCGGTAAGTCAGCTCGTATCCGTACCGGTTGTTCAGCAGCTATCCTTGATGCCGAGCGGCATAAGGTGCTGCTTCAGCGCCGCGCTGACAATGGACGTTGGGGGCTCCCCGGCGGTGGCATGGATTCAGGCGAGAGTGCCGCAGAGACTTGCGCCCGCGAAGTGCTCGAAGAGACCGGGCTACAGGTAAAGGTTACGCGGCTTATTGGCATCTACACTAATCCGCACTTCATCATCGAATACGCAGATGGCAACCGCTGGCAGATTGTCGCCTTCCACTTTGAAGCAGAGGTGATCGGTGGGGAACCAACTCTCAATGAAGAAACGGAAGCCCTTGCCTACTTCTCTCCTTCCGAGATCGAGCAGTTGGACTTGATGGAGCACCATCGCGAGCGAATCAAGGATACTTTCACCCAGCAACAGCAAACCTTCATTCGCTAACGAGGCTGCTTCTCGCAGTAGTCTCCGCGTTAGCGGAGCATTCGTAGATGATGTCGGTCAACCGTTGCAATGCCTGTGAAGGGTAAAAACGGACGGCTGTACCCTCGCAGGAAACGATATCCAGGTCAAGGCGTTCGGCCAATCTGCGGAAATAGCGATACCGTTTTTGAGAGTTCACACGACCGACGTGGATATACATCCTGGCGTCCCACGCCCGCTGCATCACGCTGGCTGCCGCATCGGACAGCTTCCATTCGGTACTGCCGGCGATGAACACCCAGCCGGCCTCGTCGGGCAAGGGGAGTGACTCCTGTCCATCTTGGGCGGCGAACGCAAGTCCCATCCTGGGCTTGCGCACGTGGGCGAGGTTGTCGAAGCGATCCAGCTGCTTCCGGATGAGCGCGTGCCAATCTTGCCATAAGGCCAGGGTTCCCTGGGCATCAATGGGCTTATCCGGCACGACGACGAACAAGCACCGTTTGGAGTAGGGGAACAGCCGGTGCCAGTGGGCCAGCCAGCGGTCGTAATCAAAGGGGCGCCGGAAGCACTCGTTGTCAAAGGCCCAGAGCCGCCCCTTCTTGATGCCGGTCGGCACACAGCCGTGGGCGGCCGTGGTGATGACGCCGAAACGAGAGTGCATCGAGCGCATGGAGCCGGCCTGCGGCCAGAGGTACAGCATGATCACCCTCCGGGGGTTGTTGACTGCTTCCAATCGCACATGGGCGCTCTTTCAGAGCCGGCGTTCCAGGCCTGGAGGAGCGCTCCCGGCGTATGACAATACCGGTAGCCTTCAAGAGCTGAGCGCGGTTACGCGCACAGCCAGCCCACTGCTATGGGTCGCATTCACACGGGGAGCAACGGCTCCGCTTGACAAGAGCGCGAAACCCGGCCATTATTTCATCGTAATTTTACGATATAACAGGGGTGAGGCGATGAATTTTCCTGAATCCTGCTGCACCCTGGCCATCTCGGGCGCCGAGCAGGAGCGGCTGGTGGTCATGTTTAAGGCGCTGGGCAACCCGGTGCGCTTTGCGATCATGCAGTTCCTGGTGACGCATCCGGGCTGTATTACGGGCGATATTGTGGACTACCTGCCCATCGCCCAGGCTACCGTCTCCCAGCACCTCAAGGTCCTGCGCGACGCGGGCTGGATAGAGGGAATCGTCAGCGGGCCGGCCACCCATTACTGCCTGCACAATGAAAATATCGCCTGGTTCCGACAGATGGTGGGCACCATCTTCTGAGCCTCTTTTTTTGCGGTTGTCCATCGCATTTTTACGATAAAAGAAATCAAATCATGGACCAGTTGACTTTCGTCGGCGCCTTTCTCTGGGAAAACTTCCTGGCCATCTGGTCGTACCTGCTCATCACCATCCCTCTGGCAGTGGGGGTAAAGCTGTCCGGCGTGTCCCGCTATATCTCGCGTGCCTTTCAGGCCAGCCCGCTGGTCGCCATCGTGCTGGCCACGGCCGTTGGCGCGTTCAGCCCGTTTTGTTCCTGTAGCGTGATTCCCGTCGTTGCCTCGCTGCTGATTGGCGGCGTGCCGCTGGCCCCCGTGATGGCCTTCTGGATAGCATCCCCTTCGATGGATCCGGAGGTTTTCTTCCTCTCGGTCAGTATGCTGGGTTGGGAGCTGGCCCTGTGGCGGCTTCTGGGCACACTGGCCCTCAGCCTGGGAGCCGGCCTGCTCACCCATGTATTCGTGCTGCGCGGGTGGTTGGGAACCGACATCCTGCGCCACAAACAGTCGGCCTCGGTACGCAGCACGGGGCAGCTCCTGGCGGATGGCGGATGGCTGGCGGCAGCTGCGCTGGCGAGCGGCGGTTGCTTTCGCTACCCGGGATAGTGCGCTGGCGAGCGTTCCGGCAACAGTGGCGCTGGCCTCTATCCCGGTAACGGCCGTGGCCCTATCTGCGCCGGCCGCCGGTTGCGCCAGTGGCTGCTGCGGGGAGGATGCCGCGGGCGTTTGCACGGTGGAACCGCCGTCGTTTCGCCGCCGTCTGCTCCAGGAGACCTGGGCCGCGACGCAGCTGGTTGTGAAGTTTATGGCGCTGGCGTTCCTGCTGGAGGCGCTGATTCTCATCTTTGTGCCCGGGGCGTGGATCGCCGGCCTGTTAGGGACACAGAACCGCTGGGCAGGGCCCCTCACGGCGCTGCTGGGCGTACCCGTCTACACCTCCAACCTCACGGCGCTGCCGATGATTGGCGGTCTGCTGGCGCAGGGCGTGAACCCGGCCGCCGCGCTGGCCTTTCTCATTGCCGGGCCGACGACGACGCTGCCGGCCATGGCCGCCGTGTGGGGCCTGGTGCAGCGGCGCGTCTTCCTGCTGTACGTCTCGTTTGCCCTGTTGGGCGCTCTCGTCCTGGGGTTGGTCTACGACTGGGTGCTGACCTGACCGGAGGTAGATGAGGTGGTCGGGAAGGGCGGCGTCCCTCCCGACCAACGAACGGTCGAAACCATGCCGGCCGCCGGGCCGGATGAGGGCGCCTCCGTCGTCACCTTACCCTCGCCCTTCCCGCAGCATCTGCGCGTAAGCGTCTGGCATCTCCGTCGCCTCGATGGCTCGCGCTGCCGCTTCGACGTCGTAAGGCACGCGCACGAATTCAACGTTCAGCCCATTGCCTGCCGCCGTGAGGATGACATAGCAGGCGCGGGGGTCATTGTCCTTAGGCTTGCCGACGCTGCCCGCGTTGACCACGTGGCGGCCGCTCGGCAGAACCCGATGGTAAGGCCTGTGCGTGTGCCCTACCACCAATACGTCCACGTCTGCCTGGTCCAGGATGCGCTCCAGGCTGCTGTCCGGCCGGTCCTCGTAGAGGTACTCATTGATCCGCCGCGGGCTGCCATGGGCCAGAAGGACGCGCAGGCCGCCCAGCCGGTGCGGGATCTGGGCTACGAGCGCACGCAGAAAGGCCTTATTCTCCTCGCTCGTATGCGCGTTGCTCCAGGCGATGGAGCGGTCGCCCAGCGCGCGTTCCTCCTCTGTTTTGTAGGCGCAACCGCAATCGTCGCTGCTCTGGCCCACCCCCTGGTCGTAGTTGCCCATGATGGTCGGGATGCCGCGCTCGCGAATAGCGGTGATGACCTCGTTGGGAAACGTGCCGTAGCCGACCAGGTCGCCAAGACAATAGACGTGGTCGTCTACCCCTCGCGCGGCCATGTCGGCCAGCACCGCTTCCAGCGCCGGCAGGTTACCGTGAATATCGCCGAATACCGCGATTCTCTCTATCACCCTGACACGACTCCTTTATCAGGCAAGATACCCTGTTCCAGCAACCAGCCCCGGATTTTTGCGTCAATCTCGTCGCGGAGCTCGCGGAACCTGGCCAGCTTCTCCGGCTGGCTGCCCGAATGAAGCCGGATCTGCAAAGCTCCCATGCAGATGGTTTTGCGCCTGCAGCCAGGCCCGCGGGCAGCTCTGTTCGGCCCGGTCGCAGAGCGTGACCATGGTGCCGAAGTGCATCTGACTGAGATAGGCGCCTAAATCAACGGGCGCCTGCCCATCGAGGGAGATACCTCGTTCCTGCATGACACGCACGGCACAGGGATGGATTCCTCTGGGCTCCATCCCTGCGCTGGCGCAGGTGGTACGAGACCAGGTTCTGCGGCCGTCTGGCCAGCGCGACCAGCTCCTGCACGCGCAGGTCGCTCTGCCCCAGCGTCGCCAGGAGCTCCCAGCGCAGCTCGTGTGCCAGAAGCTTCAAAAAGGCCGGTGAGCCATCAACTACCTGCGTACCCGGCATGGTTTTTCCAGGGTGATCTATATCAGATTAAATTGATGTTATCAGGTTGTTTTCCCGCTGTCACCAGCGCTCCGCCGAGCCAGAAGGCTCAATCGAGCAGTCCCCGCGCCAGTGCGAAACGCACCAGCGCTGCCCGGCTGGGCAGGGCCAGCTTCTCCATGCCCCGCGCGCGGTATGTTTCCACCGTCTTCACGCTCAGCGCCAATTCACCGGCTATCTCCTGATTCGTATGGCCCAGCGCTACCATCCGCAAGACTTCCTGCTCCCGCTCGCTCAGCGTGCTCCATAGGTCGTCTGCCGGACCGTTTTCCTGTCCGGGGATCATCTCCTCCAGCAGCGAGCGCGTCAGGGAAGGGTGCACGTAGACGTCGCCGCGCATCACCACCTGGATGGCGGCAATGACCTCGACGTCGGCGGCCTTCTTCAGTACGTAGCCGGCCGCGCCCCGGCGCAGCGCCTGGCGCAGGTAGCTCTGGTCGTCGTGCATGGTGAGAATGACAACGCGCGCCCCGGGCACGCGCTGCCGCAAGAGCGGCAGGACCTCCAGGCCGCCCAGCCGGGGCATCGTCAGGTCGAGCAGGATAACGTCCGGCTCGAGTGCCTCGGCGAGCGACAGCACTTCAGCGCCGTCGCCGGCCTCGCCGACGACGGCCATGTCGGTGCGCGGGTCCAGGAGGAGCTTGAGTCCGCTGCGCAGGACGGCGTGGTCGTCGGCCAGCAGGACGCGAATGACGTCGGGCGATTTTGCTCCCGCCATCAGACCGGCACCTCCACGAAAATGCTGGCGCCCTGCCCCGGCGCCGACTCGACGGTCAGGTGCCCGCCGAGCAGCTCTGCCCGCTCCTGCATGCCGTAGAGCCCCAGCCGCTCTCGCCCAGTTGACGCCCCGGGGTCGAAGCCCCGGCCATCGTCCTCGACGATGACCCGCACCAACCCGTTGCGCCGCTCCAGAACCACGCTGACCGTACGCGCCTGCGCGTGGCGGGCCACGTTTGTCAGCCCTTCCTGGATAATACGATAGAGGGCCGTCTCCACTGCCGGTGGAAGCCTTTCCCCTCCCAGCCCCAGCACGAGCAAATCGATCTCGACGCCGTGGTAGGCCTGCCAATCCTGCACGTAGCGTTGCAGGGCGGCATCCAGTCCCAGGTCGTCCAGCGCCTTGGGCCGCAGCTCCAGCGACATGGCATGCACGCCGTCCAGCGTGGCGGCCATCAGCTGGCGCAGTTCCTCCACCTGCGGCTGCAGCGCCGGCACCGGACAGGAGTCGCTCATGCGCTTCAGCCGCACCATCAGGGAAGTCAGCGCCTGGCCGGTCTCGTCATGCAACTCGCGCGCAATACGCTTCCGTTCTTCCTCTTGCGCGCCGATGACCTTTTCCAGAAGCTGGCTGCGGAGCTGCTCCCGCTCGGCCCGCTCCTGTTCCGCCCGCTGCAGGTCGGCCGTCATCCCGTTAAAGGCGACGGCGAGCTCGCCAATCTCATCGGCTGCCCAGGGCTGCACGCGCTGGCTAAAGTCGCCCCGACCGACAGCCTGCGCCGCCAGCTTCAACTGGAGGATAGGCCGGGTGACAAGCCAGGTCAGAGCGATGGCCGCAGCAACGCCAGCCGCGGAAACCATCACCGTCGTCAACAGCATCTGACCCGTCAGGCTGCGCACCGTGTGTTTGACGCTTTGTTCCGATAGTCCAACACGAGCAATGCCGGCGCGCCCCTCGAAAATCGGAACGGCCGTATCCCATACCCGGCCCTCATCCGTCTGGACAGGCGTCGTATGGTGATGCTGCTTGGCCGGCACCGTGTTGGCTTCGAGCAGGCCCGCCGGAAAGCCCTGACCAAACGTGTGGGCAAGCACCTGGCCTCTCTCATCCACCACAAAGACATAGCGCACATCCGGGTTGTGTTCCTGCGTCTCTTCCAGCAGCCGCTGCAGCGTGTAGAGGTCGTTAATGAGGATCAGGTCTGTCGCCCGGGCGGCTACGTCACGTCCCGTCGCCACGCTCTGTTCCTGCAGCCCGGCCACCAGCGCTCGGTAGGACATCGCCCGCACCTGGAGCGTAGCGCCAACCCCAAGCAGCAGGACCAGGGCCAGCACGATACCCAGGATCTTCATGCGCACGCTAACCGCGCCGGCCAGACGCCAGAAGCGCTCGAAAGCCTGCTGGCCGCGTTGCCGTAATGAAGGGGTAGCCTCCTGCAGCCTGTCCGGTGCCGTGGCCATCTTACTCGTTCACCATCGCCGCAAGGCTGCGCACGGTGTCGTAGTCGCCATCCTCTACCAGGACAAAGCCGTCGAACCCTGCGGCAGCCAGCGCCGCACGCCCCTCAGGATTACCGGCCATTTCCAGCAACACGGTCTGCAGCTCGGCCGCGAGCTGCGGGCGCGTATGTGGCCCGGTGACGACCGGCGGCATGCCAAAGGCCGGCGAGGTGTGAATAACGCGCGTCCGTTCGCCCAGCTCCGGCTCGCGCGCCACGGCGAACGCGTACACCAGACTATCGACGGCCGCCCCGTCGGCCACGCCCTGCGCCACGGCGCGGATCGCGTCGTCGTGGCTATAGGTGTAGAAGGTGCGCTCGAAGAAGCTCTCCGCCGTCTCCCCCATTTCCTGAACGAGAGAGAGGGGATAATTTCGCCCGCTCGTCGAAATCGGGTCGGTGAAGGCAAAGACGCCGCCGCGCAGGTCGGCCATCTCCTGCGCGGCGCTACCGGCGGGTACGATGAGCAGTGAATGGTAGACCGTTTCCCCGTTAACCTGCGGTGCGACAAGGAGCTGCATGCCGAAGTCGCGCTCTCCGGCGATATAGGCGCTGGTGCAGACAAAGGCCATGTCGACCTCCCCGCTGGCGATAAGGTCGTTGACCTCGTCGTAGGTACGGCGCTGCACCAGCTCGACCGGCCGGCCGAGCCGTGTTTCCAGGTAGTCGAGCAGCTCGGCGTAACTGTCCACGGTACCCTGCGGGGAGATAATGGACGCTACGGCCACGCGCAGCGGAATGACGTCCTCCGCGGCGGCGACCGGCAGCGGCTCGAGGCGGGAAAGGTCGATCACGCCGGCCGGTCTGCCCGCACGGCAGCCGGAGACGAGCACGAGGAGCGCGCCCAGAAGGCAGACCGTCATGGCGGTAAACAGGCGCCCGCCTTGCATCCGCGGAAATAGCTGCAACCAGGTCACCAATAACCTCGTCCCTCCTTTATTCATCGCCACGATCCATTGTACTTACGGGCCCCTCAGCCAGGTACAGCAATCTATCCTGTTTGTGATGGTGACGAAAATCACCTGTGTGCGGGCAATCTGGTGGTCGGGGGACAAGAAGAAGGAGAGCGTGAGGCTCTGGCTCTGCGTTTACCGGTAGCTCGTGCGCGTCGCCGGCTGGATGGTAGTAAGCTGGCCCGGCACAGGCGCAACAGAGAAGGCGATTACCAACTGCGACCTCGCGTCCGTTGATGATTTCCTCGCCACATTGCGCGCAGCTCACACGCACGCCTGCCCGGCTGACGATGTCTCCGACCGGCACCGCCAGATGAACCGGCCGGATGTGGAGCAGCTCGTCGTCGGGCATCACCTGATAGCCCCGCAGCTGGGCGAAGTAGTGGCGCCGCTCTTCGGGGGCATAGCGCCGTGCTTTCTCCCGCACATCCAGATGGGGCGCCACCCGCACCGCCTGCTCGCTCTTGACGTCGACGAAGGTCGCCGCCACTTTGCCGTAATCCTCCACCCGGAGGGTCCGGTGGCCCACGCTTGCGCCCGTGGCCACCTCCACGCCGTCGACAAAGCAGCCGTCCGTCTCAACGATAATCAGGAGCCTCCTGTCCGTACGCGGCGTCTCGAGTCCGAGGGCAAGCGCGCCGGCCAACCCGATGCGCACGCCAAGGATCTGGCGAGGGCAGAGGTGGGTGTGGCGCGCCTCTGTCTGCTTGAGCAACGATTCCAGCATCTTCTGTTCCGGATCTTTCATCGTTTCACCGTTCGACTTTTCGCGCCTGGCGGAGCCCACGATCCGGGCTGCACGCGCCCCAATCCGGTCATGCATGTCGGCGATTGACGACAGATGCGGAAGAGCCGGCTTAAGGAGAGGCCGGCTCTTCCGGTCTGGTTCGCGAATCTCGGCTTTTATGCTTTGACTACCTTCACCTTCGTGTCATAGAACGCGGCGCTGCCGCCCGCCAGGTCCTGCAGCGTCACGTTGCCCAGGTGCGGGTCGACACGCATCGCCGCGTTGGCGTGGAGGCCGGTCCCCCGGCGCTCATCCCCGGCAATCGTCTTGCCGTCGATGATGATGTCGCGCGCGCCACTGGCCCAATGGCCGTAGCCGAGCGCCACGGAGACAACGCCAGGGCGCATACCCTGCACCACCTTCAGCTTACCGACCATAGGCTTCTGGGCGCCGTTCGGCAGGTCCCAGACGCCCACGGTGTTGCTGGCGGAGATGACCTTCACCAGGTCGCCGTCCTCCAGTCCCAGGCGCTGGGCGTCGCTGGCGTTCATCAGCACCGGGTTCTCCGGCAGCAGCGCCAGCAGCCAGTAGTTGGTCGCCGTGCGCGCCTTGGTCATCATGATCTCCTTGTGGGTGATCAGGGTCAGGTCGTAGCCCTCGTCGGCAATCGGCTCGCCCACGGCGGATAGGCCCGGCGGCAGGTAGACCGCGTAGCCGGCGAACGGCTTGCCCGTCATCGTGTTGATGCTCGTCGCCGTCTTCTCCTGGTAGAGGTTGAGCTGCTTGCCATAGGCATTGGCTACCATCACGTCGACCCCGGTCGTCGGGTCGCCCTTGTAGGCCGCGGCATGCGCCTGATAGCGGCCACCGCGGTTCAGCACGTAGACCACCTTGCGCCACAGGCTCTCGTCGTTGCCCAGCGCCGCTTTCCAGGTGCGCTCGTCAAAGACGCTCTTCGGCAGGTGGCGCCGCGCCTGCAGGAAGATGCGCAGCTCCTCGTCGTCCGCCTCCGGCACGCTGTCGCTGCCGTCTTCCTTCTCGCCAAAGGCAATGTTCGCGACCTGCTTCAGGTAGAGGTGCTCCGGCCGGGTGAAGGGCACGCCCTCGCCCAGGCCGTCCGGGCCGAAGCCGGGCAGCTCCAGCCGCTCGGCAATGGCCATCATCATCGCCTCGGCGCTCATCGGCAGCTCTTCGCCGTAGACCGTCACCGTCGGCCAGCCGGGAATGCTGATCGCCGGGTTGCGCACGTTCTCCACCTTCCAGGGCACCGAGGGGTGCGTGCCGTGCAGCTCCCAGCGCTCCAGGAAGGAAAGGTCGGGGAAGATGTAGTCGGCGTAGGTGGAAGTCTCGCCCACCAGGATGTCGGTGGTGAAGATCAGGGGGATCTTCTTCGGGTCGGCCAGCGCTTCCGTGACCTTGTGGGCGGCGGGCAGCGCGTAATTGATGGCGCTCATGTAGAGCATGAGGGCCTTCACCTGGTAGGGATACATGCTGTCCATCGAGGCGACGTCTTCCTGGTACAGGTCGGTCGCCAGGGGGAACCAGGGGCGCGGGGCCGGGTACTCGCCGAAGAGGGTCGACTTCTCGTAGGTCGTCGCCGTGCGCAGAATGTCGAGGCCGAACTTGGCGTTCTTACCGTTCGTCATGCCCGAGAGCACAAACGGCCCCTTGGCCTTGTCGCCGGTGTACTGGTAACTTGTGCCCTTAATCATGCCGCCGGCATGGTCCACGTTGCCGATGAGGCAGTTGAGCGTGTACCAGGCCATGACGTTGTAGAAGCCGTTGGTGTGCTGCGAGACGCCGCGGTGCAGGTCGGCGCAGGCCCGCGTGCCGTGGCTGGTGAACTCGCGCGCCAGCTGGACAACGTCGCGCGCTTTGATGCCGGCGATCCGCGCCCATTCTTCCACGCTGTAGCGCTGTGCCTCTTCGAGGATGAGCTGCAGGCCGCTCTTCACCGTGACGCCGTTCAGCGTCGTATCCACGAACGGCTCGCCATACGCGGGCACTTCCGTGCTGTTGGGATCGAAGAGGACGGGCGCCCCGCCTGACAGGACCACGAACGGGTCAAAGGCATACTCCGTGCCGTCCGGGCCGGTGTAGATCGTGACTTCCTTGCCCTCGCTATCGCTCTCCGTGCGGGTCGTCACCAGCTCCAGGTCGCTACCGCGCAGGAACTTGCCCGGCGCGCCGTCCTTGATCTTGACCAGCCAGGGCCCGGTCGTCCAGGTTGTTTCGCCCTGCGTGTTCGCCGCCGCCTTGTTGGCGTTGCTCAGGAAGGCCGCGTTGTAGCGTTCCTTCTCGACGATCCAGCGGATCATCGCCAGGGCCAGCGCGGCGTCCTCGCCGGGCTTGATGGGCACCCACTTCCAGGCCTTCGAGGCGGCCTTGCTCAGGCGCGGGTCAACGACGGCGTACTTCCGGCCGTTGAGCAGCCCGTCTACGATCTTGGGTACCCGGTGCGGCGGGCCGTAGTTGGCCTCGAACAGGTTGGCGCCCACGTAGATGACGAACTCGCTATGGGCCGTGTCGGTCTGCCAGTAGAACTTGGAGCCGCCGCTGAACTTGCTGCCGTCCCACTGCTCGCTCATCGCCTTGCCGGTGAAGTACAGCGAGCCCTGGCAGACGGTGGTGTGGCCGTTGGTATTGATCGAGCCGAAGCTGTCGCCCGCGAAGCGCTTGAACAGATCGCCCCGGCCGTTCTTCAGCCGGCCCCAGACGAAGGCAAACTGGTTGTTCTTCGGCCCAAGGTCGGGATGGTCCGGGTCGATCATCACGTCGAGGTGATCGGCGAAGGTTGCCTTGAACGCCTCGACCAGGGCCTGCTTGGCCGCCGGGTCTTTTTCGTCCCAGATCTTCTTGACTGCGTCGGCCATCTCTTTGGCCAGTTCGGGGTCGCGGAGCGCGTACAGGTCGCGCAGCCCCTCCACCGGCCCTTCGCCAAAGAGGTCACCGCCCTCGACGATTTCATCAATCGCCTTGTCGAAGGCGATCGTCTCCCACTCTCCTGCCCCGCGTTTGGTGCCCGGTTTGCGCTTGAGCACACTGACGATGCGGTACGGGTCGTAGGCCGATTGAATGCCCGCCTGCCCCTTGGGGCAGAGGCCGCCTTCCACGCCGCCCATCTCGATAACCGGGGTCTCGTAAGGGAGGTGCGGCCACAGGTTCGAAGGGTTGTACGGGTTGCCGTCAATCTTGGCGGCGACGCCGTCCAGCAGCTTGACCTTGATGCCGCAGCCCGTGTTGCACTGCAGGCAGACGGTGTAGATCTGGTTGTTGGGGTCGTGGAGCGTGACGGTGTCCCCGTTCCCGTTCCCCTGCGCCAGCAGGCGGTGGAAACCGCCCAGCCCGCCGAGAATGGCCGTAGCGCCGCCGGTGGCGGCGGATACCTTCAGAAAGTCGCGGCGCGAGAGCCCGCAGGTTGCCGGTTGTTCGCTCTTTTTGTTCTTGTTCATCATTGCACCTTTCTTAGCAGGGAGATGACAGGTAGAAGTCGACGGAACGTGCTTCTGCCCTTACCTCTCATGCTTCCTCCTTCGCACTCCTCAGAACCGGCAGGAAGCGCAGGCCGAGACCGTAGAGCATGCCCCCCAGGCCGACGACAAAGAGGATGACCAGCCACTCGACCAGGTTGGGCACGTAATTGAAGTTGAGCTTGTCGTGCACGAAGGCCCCGGCCAGCCCTTCCAGCTCGGGCGTGGCCAGCGTAGGGATGACCACGTTGAGCGTCACGGCCACGAAGGTGACGACGCTGAGCAGGGCAGCGATGCCGGCCCATCTTGGCTGCTCACCGCGCTGGAAGAGCAGCAGCACCGGCACAAACACGCCGAGCAGGACGTGCACGAGCCAGAAGCTCCACCAGAAGGGGCCGGTGAGAATGAGCATGATGGCCTCGGTGCGCATCGGGTTGCCGCCCTGGTAGAGGGAGGTGAGCCCGATGATGCCCGCGGCAAAAACGCCCGCCAGCAGCAGCCAGCCTGTCAGCCGGGCCAGCCGCGCCACGTTCTCCTGGTAGGCGGCCTCTTCCTTGTTGGGCCAGAAGAGCACGGTCAGGAGCAGGAGCAGCGCGCTACCGGCAGCGATAGCCGAGACCAGGAACATGACCGGCAGCGCTGATGTGTTCCACAGCGGCCGGGCGGCGACGACGCCAAAGACCGATCCGCTGACCAGAATCAGAGCCAGCCCCATGGGCAGGCTGACAAAGGCCAGTATCTTAAGCCAGCGCTCGCGGGTATTCTCGCCGAACGAACCAACCCCCATTACCAGCGCCAGCTCGGCCAGCAGCACGAGCAGATAGAGCAGGTGCAGCCAGACCATCACGGCGATCATCGAGGAGAATTCCGGATTGACGAGCACGCGCCAGAAGCGGAATGCCTGCCCGAGGTCGAGGAAGACCACGAGTAGGGCCATGACCAGGACGATAAACCCTGTGAACAGAACCAGCGGCTTCATCGGCGTCATGGCCCTGGCGCCCACCAGATAGAGCAGCGTCGTGAAAACGAGCAGGCTGCCCACTTCGAGCCAGACCAGGTAATCGTAGAAGCCAACCCACAGACCCCAGGGCACATAGCTGCCCAGCGCCGTCGGCCCCAGGCCGCCGGTAAGCCGCTGCCACATGCCCCACGCTCCGATGAGCATCAAGATGGCGCCGGCGACCCAGAAGAGGTCGGTAGCTCGCCAGACAAACGGCTGGCGGCGCGTTTCCTGTACAGTTACCGTTGTATCAGCCATTGTTTCCTCCCTAGGTCAGGTAATAGACCCGTGGCTCGGTGCCCAGCTCTTCTTTGAGGCGCATCACGTTGGGGCTGGCCACCAGCTCGGCGATGAGCGCGTCGGGGTCGTTGGCGTCGCCAAAGTAGGTGGCCCGGCCGATGCAGGTCGTCACACAGGCCGGCAACACCCCTTCTTTCACGCGGTGCTGGCAGAAATGGCACTTGCGCGCGTTGCCGATAGGCGAGGCCAGCCGCCCTTCCGGCCGGTCATAGCCCCGGCCATACTCGAAGTTGCTGGCGCGCTCGTAGTCGTCGGCCGTTTGTTGACCGACGACCAGACCTGCCGCTACAGGCGTGTTCTCCGTGTACGTGAAGCCGAAGTCGGCTGTGCGGGCGGAGTATGGGCAGGCCGTGATACAGTAGCGGCAGCCGATGCAGCGCTCGTAGTCCATCTCCACGATGCCTTCCTCATTCGTGAACGTTGCGCCCACCGGGCAGACCGGTACGCAGGGCGGATTCTCGCACTGCATGCACGGTCGGGGCACAAAGCGGCGGGTGACGTTCGGGTACGTCCCCATCTCTTCCTCGAGCACCGGGCGGTAGACAACGCCAGGCGGCAGCTTGTTCTCGGCCACGCAGGCGATGGTGCAGGCGTGGCAGCCGACGCACTTGCGCAGGTCGATGACCATCGCCCAGCGGCGCTGCTCGACCGGTTTCTGCAGGGCGCGGGCCAGGTCGGCGTTCATGCGCGTGATGGCGTCCTCCGTGCCGTCCAGTTCCGGCACGTCGCCGGCCTGCCGGGCCACAGCAAACACCGAGACCTCCGACTTGCCCTCCAGCATCTTGCCGGCCGGGGTGGCGGCGAGAGCGGCCAGCCCTGCGCCGCCAACCAGGTAGCGCAGAAAGTTGCGCCGGTTGACGTCAGGCGTACCCGCCTCGGGTAGGGTGGTTTTCTCTTCGACTTGGGACATAAGGAGTCCTCCTTCCCAGACTGAGAATAAGATAGACGGGCAGAGCCGCCCGGAAGGGCAGTCTCTACCGGCAGTGTACGGAAAAGGAGGCGCGTTCTGTAGCGGGGAAAACCCGGCGTTTTGAGGGGCGTTTGTCGGGGAAAGCCTGACAAAAAGCACGGCGCCGGAACAGGGCACCGTGCTCTCTCAGTCAGTTACGAGGGTCGTTTCAGCAGCAACCGGCCACGCGCGCCAGGCCGGCGAAGTCGAGGCCGCGGAGGCTGCTGATCTTCCGGTTGATCTCCTGAACATACAGGGTGACCTCCTGCTGGGCCCGGAAGAATTCAGCGATGACCGCATTGGCTTGCACGTCAGCCTGCAGCTGGCCCAGGTGTTCCAGATCCGCCCCAGTAAAAGTTCCCTGGATCTGCCGCTGGCGCAGTTCGCCCTGGAACCCGATGAACGCGCGCAGGAGCGCGTACGCGCGGCCATCGGCGACGACAGCCGGCTCCGCCAGGTAGGCCTGCCGCAGCGCTTCCAGGTCGGCCTGTCCTTCCGTACTGGCCGCGCCGTGGCTAGACACGGTACACGGTTTTGAGCGCGCGCTGCTTTTCCTGGAAGGCCAACATGGCCCGGCGCGCGCCGGCATCGGCCCGCAGCGTCGCCGCGGCCTTTTTGAGCGCGCGGAACTCCGGAGCGGCTGCCAGCGCCTGGGAAAAATCGTGCGCGGCCTGCCGGACGACAGCCGGTGGGGCTACCTCCAGTTCGTCTATCATGTCCGCGGTCATTGTTCCTCCTCTCCCGGCACCCTTCAATCTACGCTATTCCTGACGTGAACCAATAGCCTTCCCATGGCGGCGACCACTTTTCGGCAGCGATCGAAATCGTTACCTGCCCGGGAGCCGGGTTCAGAGCCCGCAGCTTCCGGCTCACCTGGGCCAGCGCCGCCTCAGCGCCTGGACATCCCGGACAGTCCAATAGCAGCTCCACCGTGACGCCATCGCCGTTCACCAACACGGCCTTGATCATCTGCAACGTGACCAGCGAGAGCCCAAACGTGGGGTGGACGACGCTCGCCAACACGGCCCACACCTCGTCACTACCCACCATGGGCCGCGACCCCCAACGTTTCCAGCCGCCTGCGAATTGCCGGCATCGAGAGCTTGCCGCCGCTGCTGAGCACGTCGCCATTGACGAGGACGAGCGGCAGCTGCGCTCCCGCCGGGAGCGGCGGGCATTCCGGCTCAAAGAGATCGTAATAGGTGACGGTCACGGCTGGCCCATAGCGCCCTTCGATCTGACGGGCCATCCACTGGGCCAGCTCGCGCCACGTCTCCTGCACGCCGGTGGCGCAGGCCACGGGCGCGCCGACGATCTGGATTACGACCGTCTCTGTCATCCGCAGCAGCCCCCCGAGCCACAGCAGCCGCCTCCCTCGGGGTGCGGGCGGTCCTTAAGCACGCCCACTGCCTGGCCAATGAAGATGCTGGAGGTCAGCAGCTGCTGGGTCTCCGTGGCCTGGCAGACGGGGCACTGGGGGCGCAGGCCGGCCTCTTTCTCCTGAAAGCTCGCGCGCACCGTAAAGGTATGGTTACACTGCTTGCAGCGAAAATCGTAGAAGGGCATGGGACAAATCCCCTGAGAGTGCCGGGCAGTTTGGGCAGTGCCCGGTGCCTCACTGGACAAAACTAGGCGACAACCGCCTCCGGATACATCTGCTTGCCCAGCTCGGCCAGCATTTCCAGCCCGGTCACCTCCCGCGGCAGGAGCGGCAGGGTCAGCACAGGCACGGCGAAGCGCTCCTGAATTTCCGCCAGGTAGCGCTCCTGCATCGCGCGCCGGGCGCGGGTGAAGGGTGTGTTGGCCTGCTCGGGCGGGATGACGAGGTTGGCGACCACCAGCCCGGTGGGGATCTCGAGCGTGGCCAGCTCCTGGCTGGCCCGGTAGGCCTCGATAATGGGTGTCGCTTCCGGGTACATAACGAAGGCAAAGGTACTGCGCTCCGGGTCGCGCATCATGTCGATGACGCCGGCGAAGCGCTGCTTGGCCATGTCGTCGGCCACGGCCGTATCCACCGAGGAGAAAACCTTCACGTCGAGCTGTTTGCTCCACTCGACCGGCAGCTCCAGGAGGCGCAGCGTGTGTCCGGTCGGCGCCGTGTCAAAGACAATGGCGTCCCACTCACCTTCCGAAGCATACTCGATAAAGCGGTCGAAGGCGGCAATTTCCTCGGTACAGGGGGAGTCCAGCTCTTCGGCCATCACCCGGATGGACGCTTCCGGCCGGCCGCGCTCGCGCGCATCGTCGAGGATACGCTTCTTGTAGGCGTCGGCCGTCTTCTTGGGGTCGATTTTAGCCGCCCAGAGGGACAGCAGCTCGGCCAGCGGCGCCGGCTCGTTCCCGACCGGCTCGCCGAGCACGTCGCCGAGGTGCGCCGCCGGGTCCGTGGTTAAGAGCAGCGTCCGGTAGCCCTGGCGGGCCAGCCAGACGGCGGTCACACAGGAGGCCACCGTCTTGCCCACACCACCTTTGCCGGCAAAGAACAGCGTGCGGCTGTGGCCGTCAGGCGTCACCCGCGGCAGCACGTCCTGGGGGCTGGGCAGGTGGAAGGCTTCGAGGTCGCCAGAACCATTGCCGCCCGTCGCCTGACGGGGTAGCGTCTCTGTTTCGCCGCTGAGCAGGCCCGCTACGCCGCGCAGGCGGTCGAGCCCCTTGATTTCCCCGTCGAGCAGGAACATCCGCCGCGTGGGGTAGGGCAGCTCGCTTTCAATCCGCTGCAGGTAGCCCGCCTGCATCGCGGCGCGGGCCGCCATCAGCTCGTTGGCCGTCTCTGCGGGTGGAATAATGCCGTTCACGATGAGCTCGTAAGTCTGGATATCCAGCTTGCGCAGCTCGCCGATGGCCCGCGCCGTCTCGTGCAGGGCGATAGCCTCCGGATGCAGGACAAAGATAAAGCGCGTGTGTTCCCCGTCACGCAGCTGGGCCAGGGCGCGCTCGTACTTGTGCTTGGCTTCCTGGATGGCGGCGGCCGGCCCGATGCACGTCTGCCCGCTGCCCTGCTCGGCGGCGCTGATCGACTGGCTCCACTCGGCCGGCAGCTCCAGCAGGCGGATGGTATGCCCGGTGGGCGCGGTATCGAAGATGACCACGTCAAACTGGACCGGCCGGTCGGCGGCCCTCTCGAGCACGAGGAAGTCGGTGAAGCGATCGAAGGCGGCGACCTCGGCCGTGCAGGGGCCGCTCATCTGCTCGTCGATGACGGCCACCATCTCCGGCGGGAACGCCGCGCGCAGCGGGGCCAGCGCCCGCTCCTTGTATTCCTCCGTCGCCCGGTCCGGGTCGATTTCCATCGCCCAGAGGTTGTCGATGCCCGCGAGCGGCGTAATGTGGTGGCCGATAGGCTGCTCGAAGACGTCGGCCAGGTTGGCGGCCGGGTCGGTGGTGACAATCAGGGTGCGCCGGCCAGCTTCGGCATAGTGAACGGCAGTGGCGCAGGCCATGCTCGTCTTGCCCACGCCGCCTTTGCCGGAGAAAAAGATAAACTCGGTTTCCATGTCAGCTCCTGTGTTGCTGCGCCCGGCCGCATAGACGAACGAGCGTCTGAATCTTTAGTGCAAATGGCTGCCGTTTAGCGCAACCTGAATCTCGTCCAGCGTCGGGTAGGCGCCTACCTTAACCACCTGCCCGCGCACGATGGTGATGGGTAAGGCTGCCATCTGCTGCTCGCGCACAAGGCGCATGATGTCGTCGTTGTTGATGAACTGTTGCGGGTGGCTGGTCATCTGATAGCGCTCCACGCGGATCCCCTGCGCCTGCAGGGCGAGGATCATCTCGTTCACGTCCAGCAGCGTCTGGTCCAGCGCCGGGCCGCACAGCCCGGTCGGGCAGCACATAGGTGGATCAAATAGGGCCACATCGACGGTCTGGCTCTCGGCGGCGACCGGCGAATCGGTCAGGGTAATCATTTCCTTCATGAAAGTTCAAACTCCTTCGAACTACTCTGACAAAAAAAGGGGTTCAGGCTCTTTCCAGAGCAATGTTGGTAAGAGAGACGACACTGCTGCCGGGCCCGCAGGTCGGACGCCGGGGCTTGATACGCGCCGGATCGAAAAAGGCGCCGTAGGCGGCGTTCAGCGCCGCCAGCGCTTCCTCGTTCAGCGAGTAGTACAGCCAGCGGGCGTCCACTGCGTCCCGCTCTACGTCCACCAGGCCGGCGTCGCGCAGCAGACCCAGGTGGTGGGAGATGAGGTTCGGCGCCATCTCCAGCGCGTCGCCCAGCTCGCAGTTACACTGCACGCCTTC
The DNA here is from genome assembly GCA_012515125.1 of Chloroflexota bacterium. Taxonomy (GTDB): domain Bacteria; phylum Chloroflexota; class Anaerolineae; order Promineifilales; family Promineifilaceae; genus JAAYYY01. The sequence goes on along the minus strand of JAAYYY010000227.1, from coordinate 1,511 downwards.
CATGAGCAGGTGGAGAATCTGTAATCTTTTTGGATTCGCCAGTAGCTTCAGCTGCTGGGCGAGACGCTCTATATTCGTGGGGGGAGGGGCAATAGCCATCAAAGACTCCCAAAATAGTTCGACATAGTTTGAATTATACTGCAGCACTCCTGTTGGTATTCGTGACGAATGTCACGACTTGGCAATGATCTATGTAAACAACCTGCCTCAGGCTGTCCGCTCGAGTCGGGCGTACGCATTCTCGGCGATCTGGCTGTCTTCAGCGCAGTTATGTCCGCCGGCGCCGGCAGCAGACTCGAGCAACAGATCGCGCAGGCACAGCTAATGACGTCGCAAAATAGCCACCTCACGGAGAATGCGTTCGCCCTGCCCGCTTGAGTCGTGATACGCGTGCTATCTCGGCTGCAGCCAGGTTATCCAGTACGCGATTCCTTCGCCCGTCTTGCAGGACCAGGGGACTGGACTACCGGCTGCCAGCGTCCCCGGAATCAAAGGGTCTCGGGGCGGGGCTGAGCATGAATAGGCCGACGCTTGCGCTGGCGCTCTTTCCCCGCAGACACAGCTGATTTCATGTTGCAGGGGCAAGATCATGGAGACAACGCTTCCAACCATCGCCGGCTTCATCTCGACAGCGCTCTTTGCCCTCGGCACGTTGCCGATGCTGGTCAAGGCATCGCGGACCAGGAACCTGGCTTCCTACAGTCTGGGCAACATCCTGCTGAGTAACGTGGGCAACGTCATCTCTTCGCTTTACGTGTTCAGTTTGCCGGCCGGCCCTATCTGGTTCCTGCACAGCTACTACCTGCTCACCACCGGCCTGATGCTGGCCTGGTATCTGCGCTATGAGGGCTGGCCTGCGCTGCCGCGGCCGGCCGCCGGCAAGGTCATAAGCCGCTTTCTACACCCGCTCTGCTGTTCTGCGACGCCGTGAGCAAAGAAGGTGTTCGTGGGTCTTGCTGTCGAGCGTCTTTCAAAGCAGCCCGGCGCTCAATTGGCCCATGAGGGAAAGGATTGGCAGGTGATGCCATACCGCGCCGTTCATCATCCCAATCAGCGAGAGGGGCCACCCGGCGACCGGCACTGACCTTCGCCCAATACCCGCGTGGCAGCTTCCGAATCCCGTACTTCTTGCAGCGCTTCTCAAGGGCTTTGTCCGAGACGCCGAAGAGCGCCGCCACCTGCGTCGTCGGCATCTCCCGGACCAATTTCTCCAGCTCTTCGGGCTCGACCTCAAATCGCCGACTGGCCTGGGCCGCGCACGACAGCGACACCGGCGCGGCCGGTTCCCCGAGCGAATGGGTGCGCAGCTCGGCAGCCGTCACCCGCTGCAGGTTCTCCGGCCGGATGTCCCTTCTGTCGCCGTTCAGAAACAGCACCCTGGTTCCGGAGCGCAGCTTCAGCTACCAGCGCCATGGCCCGGAACAATCCCTCGTAGTAGGTGAAGTGATTGCCGAAATCAAGCGATAACCTCAACCCTATGCAGTCAACGAATCAAAGCAAACCTGGATTAT
>JAAYYY010000226.1 GCA_012515125.1 Chloroflexota bacterium | reverse complement strand
GAGCTGGACGACTGGCGCGGGGAGATGCTGGCTCGCCTGCGCCAGCTCGTCCTGGAAGCGGCCCCCGGCATTGCCGAGCAGTGGAAGTGGGACTCGCCTGTGTGGGCACACAAGGGCAACGTCCTTTCCGTTGGAGTCTTCAAGAACCATCTGAAGCTCAACTTCTTCAAGGGCGCTTCGCTCGCCGATCCGCGTGGTCTCTTTAATGCGGGGTTCGACGCCAAAAAGACACGCTCTATTGACATCCACGAAGGTGATTCCATCGACGAAAGGGCGTTGCAGGAGCTGGTTCGCGCAGCCGTCGCGCTCAACGAGTAGAGACGGCGGGCGGCTGCGGCCCGTGCCGTCAGCCCTTGACGTAGGATAACTTTTCGCGTATCAGCTCGTCTTCAACACGAAAGATATCCACGCCGCGCACATAGCCGGGTTGATCGTCCGCGCCCAGCCATTCGTAACGCCAGCGCATGATGCAGCGCTTCCCCAGGCCGAAGATCTCCTCGATTTCGATCTGTGCCTCAGGCGACTGCTGGAAGAAGCGCTGCCAGAACTGCGTCACTGCTTCCTTACCCTCGTAGACCGTGCCGTCGGGGGCGGGCTCGGTGTTCTCAAAGCGACAATCGTCGCTCATCAGCCGCATCATGCCTTCGACGTCGTGGCGGTTGAAGGCGTCATTGAAGGCCAGGACGACGCGCATGGCTGATTCCAGCTTTGACAGGCGTGTAGGACTCATGTTGCCGCCAACCCCTCTGTTTTCGCGCCTAAGCTCAACCCCGCCCGGTGCATTGTCGACGCCGCCTATACCGGCTGTCAAGTAACTGCGTGGCAGAGGTAGCCGCCCGGCTACCGGTCGTCGTCTTCAGGGCTGAGCGCCCGCTGTGTATAGGGCACGTGCAGAAGCGAGGCCGCTTTGTGGCGCGCACGGCTGTCGCGGCGGTCGTAGCGGCTCGTCGTAGCCGGGTCGGCGTGGCCGGCCATCTTCTGCACCGTGACGATGTCCGCCCCGGCGTCCAGCAGATCGCCGACGTAGGTGCGCCGGAAATCGTGCGGGCTGAGCCGCTCGACTCCCGCTTCCTTCGTCCGTTTCTCCAGCATGTTGTAGACAGCCTGCGCGGTCAGCCGCCGGCCGGTGTTACGGTTGCCCAGCCCCCAGAAGAGCGGTCCGGGTTTTACCCCTCGGATGCGCAGCCAGTCCTCCAGCGCCGGCACGACCGGACCCGCCGGGACCGCCCGCTGCTTGTTGCCCTTGCCACGCACGCGCAGTTCCTGCGCCGCCCGGTCATAGTCCGCAAGGTCCAGGGCGACCAATTCCTCCCGGCGCAGCCCGCAGCCGTAGAGCACGCTGAGAATAGCTGCGTCGCGCACGCCCAGCGGTGTCTGGTCGCAGGCCGCCAGGAGCGCAGCCAGCTCGCCACGGGCCAGTGCCCGGCCGGCGGGTGTCGTCTCGCCGCGCACGCTCGCCACGCTCGCGGCCATCTGGTAGTCGTCGCCGGCCATCAGCCCCAACTTCCAGGCGGCCCGCAGAACGCCACGTAGCGCCGAGAGCATCCGGTTGGCCGTCGTATGGGCATACGTCTCCTGCAGCGCGCTGCGGATGGCCTGCGTGTGCTGGAAGCGCAGCCGGTGCCAGGGCACGTCCCAGGCGCTGCTCGCCTCGTCGCCGGTCAGGATGCGCGCGATGGTGTCCAAAGCGCCAGCCATGGTGCGCCGGGACGAGGCCGACAGTCCCGCTAGATAGACGCCGACCGGGTGCTCGTCGGCGCGCCATTTGCTAGCGGGAACAATCGCACCGGGTTCAGGGGATGATGGCAGGTTGCTCACGTTATTTTGCCGTTCTATCTTTGAAAAGCCTTCTTTTCATAACTAGAATTCTAACCGGAATCGAGCTGCTGTCAAGGCACCTGTGAACTGCTCTCCTGCCAGTGACCCTGTAGTTCCCGGTTGTGTGGTCTGCAGACGACGGCCGTCTACTGGAGCTTCGGCGTGCGCCCGTGTCCGGCAATATCACCGCAGAGCAAACAGGTGTAAATCCCGATTGACCTGGCTCCTGCGATGCTGCTGTCATGAATACGTTAGAACATATGTCCAAATTCGCACAAAAGCCCTCCGCAAGAGAGGTATGCTAAAATAGACGGCGATGAAACCGATGAAACTAACCTGGGTACGCCAGAACGCGACGAATGGAACCGAACAGATGCGCCGTCCACTGGCCCTTGGTCTCTACGTGCTGGGCCTGCTGCTGATGCTCACCGTAGCGGCGATCACGATATGGCCGGAGATGGAGGCTGCCGTTTTCGACCGCCCGCTCATCACCGAGGAAACGCTGCGTACGCTGCGCTGTCCACCGGCCGTGACGCCAGACGAGAATGCCGCCCTGACAGCCACCTTTACCAACGAAGAGGATCGGGCTCAGACGTTCAGGGCGCAGGCGCTCCTCAGCTACCGCAGTGCGGCCGTGATAGACGAAGTTAATCACTGGGTAGAGCTGGCGCCGGGCGAGACGAGGGTCGTGCGCTGGCCACTAGAGCCGGAGAGTGCAGCCTTTGGACGGATGATTCTGGCCAGTGTGCATGTCTCGAGCCGGGGGAGTACGCCCCCGCAGCAGCGAGGCTGTGGCGTGATGGTCCTGAACTTACCTCGTTTTACCGGCACTCAATATGTCCTCGGCATGGTGGTTGGCGGGCTTCTGACCCTGGCAGCAAGCCGCCTGCTCTGGTCGGAGGAACGGCAACCGGCGCAAGAGAAGCCAGAGACGCTCACCCGCCGTCTGACGCTGCTGGCGGCTGGTGTGGGCGGCGCGATGTTTGCCGGGCTCTTCAATTTCTGGGCGCTGGGCGGTCTCCTGTTGGTTTTGTCGGCGCTGCTGGTGATTAGCTTCAGCCAGACCTGACGGGCTACATGGACCTGGCTGCGACCCCCTCAGAGCTGCATAGGGCTTTTCACTCCCCTACTCCGAGCGGCCGGATCTGCACTTGTGTGTTCTTGGTTTGTTGTGAGTGTAACATGTCTATACGAAGTTTCGAAGGGCAGAAAGACCAGATCCGACAGCGGAGGCGTTTGCGGCCCTGCGCCTGGAACCGTGGCGTTTGCGGGTCTTTCCCGGCAGTCTTATGATGGGCCAGGCGGGGGCCGAGGTGTTGAACTGGCGAGCAGACGAATGATATTGCCCAAGGAGCGAGATCCCAGGTTCATTACGGTGCGTCGCGGCGGTACGCTTCAGGATTCCGATCATCACCTGCTGGCACTATGGGCGGCCGATTGCGCCGAGCATGTGCTGCCCTTCTTCGAGGCAGTACAACCCGAAGACGACCGGCCGCGTCGAGCCATTGAAATGGCTCGCGCCTGGGCGCGAGGGGAGATTACGATGACCCAGGCGCGTACAGCCGCCGGCCATGCCAACGCTGCGGCTCGAGAGCTGGCCGGAGCCCCCCGGTACGCCGCATACGCCGCGGCCCAGGCGGCGGCGGTGGCTCATGTGGCTGCACACGAACTCGGCGCTGCGGCCTACGCCATCAAGGCCGTCCGGGCAGCCGCGCCAAAAGGAGAGAGCGAGGTCGCCGGTCGCCGCGAATGCCAGTGGCAGCGCGAGCAGCTACCGGAAGCGATCCGCGAGCTTGTCCTGGACGATCAGCGGCTGCGCAACGACATCTGCTGGTACGTCTTCGACTGCTAGGCGGTGCTAGAACAGGGCCGGCCCAGACGGCAGGTAGTAAGGGAGGCGGAGCAGCGGCGCGTTGGTCAGGAGGTGGGCAAACCCCGTGAGGCGGAGGCCGACGGCAAGGGCATAGCGCAGCGCAGTATGGTTCATCCCGGGGACTGACAGCCGGACGGCCGGCGCCGTTTGTGCCGCCTCGCCAACGGCGGCAGCCAGAAGCGCCGGTGCGTGGCGCGGCTCAGTCCATCCGGCCGGGCCGATCTTGCCATTCCGGACATAATAATAACCGGCGATCTGTCCCTCGTGGATCAGCTCGCGTCCCACCAGACCGGCCCGGCAGCGCCAGAATGTGTGATCGTCCCGCCGCTGCGTTCCCAGGATGATCAGGTCCAGCGCCATGGCCACAGCCGGCTCGAGCGGAGATACCTCGTAGCCCGCCGGTAGAGCCGGAACCGGGCAGGGAACGCCTTCAAACTTGAGGATCTGGCTGCCCGGCAGCATGCCCATCTTCATATAGGCAGCCATAGCCGCCGGATCGGACGAGGCCCAGGTAAAGAAGATAGTGGCGCCGGCCTCTTTTCCATCCTGCCAGACACGGCGCAGCAAAGGCATGCCGATGCCGCGGTGTTGAGCAGCCGGAACGGCCCAGAAACCGGAGAGAAACCAGAGTCGGTCGCGGACAATTGCACCGGCAATGGCCACGATGCTCCCGTCGATTTCCGCCACATGGTACGAGCCTGTTTCCAGTCCGTGCTCAAAATCAACGGCAATGACGCTGCGCAGGGGCAGCGCTGCTTTGTTGTTCTGGCGCGCATTGAGGTCAGCCAGAGCCGTACTGATCGTTTCCCCACCAGGCTGCCCATCCGAAAGCGCCCGCAGGCGTCAGTTTGAAGACAAGGGCGTTCTTGTCCAGCCATAAATCTTCGAGAGGCGGCTCACCATTGAGCGAGAGATAGCCGGCGACGAAGGCATTGCCGGCGTCGTCTACGGTAATCGCGTAGCCTTCATCTTCACCGAGAAGCCCGACATAGGTCGAATAGAGGACGGCGGTGCCTGTCGGGTTGAGCTTGGTGACGAACACGTCGTAGCAGAGCCGGTAGGGGGCCCAGTCACGGGGGCAGGAGATACCGCCTCCGCCAAACTCCTGGGCCGGATTCATGAGCGGAAAATTCGTGGAGTTGGTCGCGCCGGTGATATACAGGTTGCCGGCGCTGTCCGTGGCTGCATCGTAGGCAAAGTCGCTGCCGTTGCCGCCCAGGTAGGTGCTGTACTCCAGGACCGGGTCGATGACGAGCGGCAGGCTGGGATCATAACTGCCCAGCTCGAAACCGAATTCGTGCTCTCCTTTCAGAGCGAAGGCGCCCGCTACGGTACGCCGCACGCCTCCTTGCTCCTGATAGACGGTAGGTCGCCGCAGGCGCAGGGGACCTTCTGGCGTCACGAGCAGCAGGTCACCGTTGTCCGCCAGCTCCAGCCGCTGTGCTCCGTCGACACGTATGGCAATGACGGAGGGATCCCGGCCGGGTGCGACGACGAAGTCGTGCTCTATCTCTTGCCGGTTCCCATAAAAGAGCAGGTCAATCCCTGGATAGAGATCAGAATAGCGCACGCCCCTGTACGTGGGAATGCCGGTCTGCCATTGTGCCTGATCGTGGCCGAGGTAATAGTTGGCTACACCCGGCAGCCGCTCGATCCCTTCCATCTCGGGCGCTTCCGCCGAGCCTGCAAACACCAGCCGTACCACGGCCGGTGCAGACCCTCCTGCGGGAAGCAGCGCGGCCACCGCTTCTCCGGGCTTGAGCAGCAGATTGTAACCGGGTCCGTGGGCCAGGAAACGTACGCTGCCTTCCGCCTGGCCCTGGTTCAGCTCGAACTGCAGGGGCAGCGGGGCGAGCATCCCGCCGGCCGGCGACGGGATATCGGGCAGAGGGCCTGTAACCGGCTGCGGCGCCAGCCGCGCCGCAACCAGAACCAGCCAGGCAGCGAGCAGCGCCAGCACGAAGGCAGGCCGCATACGGCGCGCGTTCCGGGCCAATTGCGTAACGGGAAATGGATCCATGAGACAGTTTCCTCCATCAGCGCCGCCGGCCGTCCGGCGGCTCGTCCAACGTCAATGACCCCATTGTGGCCGCTGATGGCCAGCCATTGGGGACACCGCGTGCCCCAGGAACTGTCCCAAGAAGTGTTACCGTCGTTTTGCGCGAGCACAGCGCCGGTAGCCTGGAGAGACGCACGGCTACCGATCGGTGGCGCTCCTCGTCACCGGGTGTTCTCCCAAACAGAAGCTGTCAACTGTGACGCGATGCGCAGGCCGTTCTTCTGATGGTCAGTCCCCCAGCGTGTTATTCGTGAGGGCTGGAAATGGTGGTCCCGGGTGGCGCATGCCGGGGCACGAAGAAAAGTGATGCAGCACCGAGTACACCCAGCTCCTTTTTGAGTGACGCGCTTTTCACTTCGCGGACCTGGCGGGTGAAATAAGGCTCACCCACACGGCGCATTTCACGTTCCATAGGGCGGATCAGCCAATCCTGGGCATGGGCCACACCGCCGCCGACCAGCACTACGGACGGCGCAAAGATCTGCACCCAGGTAGCCAGCCCGCGGCCCAGCCACTCGCCCACTTCCCGCCAGATTTCTTGTGCCGGTAGGTCGCCTGCCTCGGCTGCGACGAAGACATCCTCTGGCGTCAGGTGGCCTTTGTCCTCCAGGAGTCGGCGTAGCTGGGTCGGGCGCTGGGAGCGCGCCAGCGCCTCTGCACGCCGGGAAATGGGTCCGGCCGATGCCAGGCTCTCCACGCAGCCCCGACAGCCAGCCACACAGACCGGCCCGTGAGGATCAACGATCACGTGACCCGGATTGCCGGTTGTACCGCTGGAGAGGCGCAACAGCTGATCATTGAGAATGACGCCGACGCCAATGCCCGTGCCTACTGTGACGACTAACAAGCGGCTGACCCCCTTACCGGCGCCGTAATGGTATTCGCCCAGGACGGCACAATTCATGTCATTATCCAGGATTACAGGAAGATCCATGGCGCCCTGTAGCTCCTGCCGGAGCGGAAACCCATCCAGGGCGTGCACGTTGACATACTCGGGTCGCTCACCATCGGGGGTGATGAAACCACAGACGCTGACGCCACATCCGAGAACGTCATAGCCTTCCTGTCTTGCCCAGTGCAGTAGCTCGGTCGCGGGCTGCTTGACGTTCTCGACCAGGGTTTGTGCCGCCAGGTGGTGAGGCATCGGCTCCTCGGCCCGGCGCAGGATTTCGCCCTCCGGGGACACAATCCCCATTTTGGCGGTCGTTCCGCCGATGTCCAGTCCGAGCACCACGGAAGACGGCTTGCTCATCGTCACTCGATGGTCGTGACATACGACGCTATCTGAAGAACGCCTGGCTCCAATCCGCGGCGACGGGCCAGCTCGTAGCCTGCCATCTGCAAGGGAACCATATCAACCAATGGCGCCCAGACTTCGTCATGCGCCGGGGTGCGGAGCAGCCGGAGATGGTCCCGCGGCGCGAGATCTACGTCCCGGTTGGTAACCAGCAGAAGGGGTATGTCCAGGTCGAGTACTGTTTCGGCAAGACCTAACGCCAGATTATGGGTGATCCCGGCCGGAGCGAAGAGGACGACCCGGTGCTCGGGCCGGATCATCTCCAACATGCCGTGGCGGAATGCAGCGGCTGACATTCCTTCGGCCACTAACTTGGGCACCTCTTTGAAAAGGACTGCACTGAAGAGGGCCGATGCCAGGGAGAAGCCCCGCCCGAGAAAAGCTGTGTAGGGCGCTCCTTCCAGGAAGTCGGCGATAGGTTCAATCGTTGCCTGCCAGCCGTCGTTTAACCGATCCAGGCTCTCGACCACCTTAAGCAGCTGTGCGCCCGCAGCGGCAACGCTCTTGCCGACCAACGCGGCTTCCGCCAGCAAGAGGAGCACGGCAATGGTCGAAAGATTGGTCTTGCTGCCGCAGGCGTGCTGGGGGCCTGCGTAAATGGGCAATGCCACGTCACAATGGTTGGCGAGGTAGGAGTCTTCATTGTTGAAGACGCCGATGACCGGCGACCGCCCGTTCAGCTTCTGTAGCAGATGAACAATCTCTGCTGACTCGCCTGACTGGGAGACGACGACAAAACAGGCGTTCCGGGGGAACGAATCAGCGTGATAGTGATAGTAGAGAAACTCAGAGGCGTCCTGCACGACGGTCGGGCATCCAGCCTGGTTTAGCAAGCTGGCCGCAGCATAGGATGCATATTCGGAGGTGACCATGCCTGTCATGTAGATGATGGGCGCTGCCCGCAGCAGGGCCGCCGCTGCCCATAGCGGCTCGTTTTGCTGCGCTACGTACGCCTGATACACACGTCGCAGCGCTTCCGGTTGCTCAAGTATCTCAGAAATCAACGGGTTGGTTGTCATGGGAATTCTTCTCTTTGAACTCGATGGAAAAGCGGCACAGATCGCCGCGAAAAACGCTCTTGGTAAATTCGATGGGGACATCGTCGCGATTGTAGGCGACTCGTCTTACCAGAATAGCCGGGGAACCTTCGGACACTTGCAGGACCTGCGATTCAAAGGCAGAGATCAGGACTGGTTGCAGCATATCGTGAGCACGAACCGGCCCGTTGTCGAAGGCGCTGTGCATGAGCTCGTAGAGGGAGTGGCTGGACTGATAAAGGCGCATGAAGTCGGGGAAACGATCCAGAGGAAGGTACGAGGTATCGACTGAAATGGGCGTTGTGTCCATCAGGCGCAAGCGAACCAGTTTCACCAGCGGGGCGCCCTCGTCGACGTCCAGCTGCCTGGCAATATTCAGCGGCGCAACAATCCTGGCCAGCTCAAGTGTCTCTCGCGCAGGCTCCATCCCCTTCTCCAGGGTGAGGGTAGTCAGGCTGAAGAGCTTCTCCATGCTGAGGATGACGCTTGACTGCTCGCTAATAAAGGAACCCCTGCCCTGAATGCGGCGTATCAGCCCCTGCCGCTCCAGCTCGTGGAGCGCCCGGCGCACGGTTATCGAACTGACCCCCAGAGCCTCTTTCAGCTCGTTCTCTGATGGAGCCCGTTGGCCTGGAGCCAGAAAGCCCTCCTCCAGGCCGTTGGTGATCCAGTCCTGCAGGCCCTGTTTGAGCTGCAGATAAAGAGGGGTGTTCAGATGACGACGAATAACAATTTCATCGGCCCAGGAATGCTTGACCTTTTCCATCTTTCCTCACCCCTATTCCTGACTCTAGATGTGACAGAAGATACGGTACACGGATTATTGGCATGCTTTGAATACTTAGTATATTATGTATAAGGATTATCGCAAGTCGTGTTTTGCAGCCGCTACTTTTGAAGAAAGGAGGGTAGAGGATGTAGCTTTATGAGGGTCTTTCCGAACGTCATCCGGCCTTGGCACATTCAATTACCTTTACAAATGGAGAAAGGAGAACATGAAGAGGAAATCGGGTTATGTGCTCCTGCTCCTTCTGATTCTCTCGCTGATGGCCGCCTGTGGCGGCGGTCCGGCAGAGGTCGTAGAAGAAGCTGACGAGCCAATCACCCTCACTGTGTGGTACTGGGGGGAGCAAGAAGCTCCGGGTATGCAGGCTTTCATGGAAGAGGCTGCTCGGATTTACTCAGAAAACAACCCCAATATCACAGTCGAAGCGGTGCTGCAGGAAACGGACTCTCTCTATCCGGCCTTCCGGGCCGCCGCAGAGGCCGGAGAGGGCCCAGACATTCAGGGCTTTTTTGGCGGCGTCTTTACGCTAGAGGACGCCTGGCTTGGCAACCTGGCGCCCATTAGCGACTACTGGACAGAGGAGGAGCTGGCCAATATCCCCGCGGGACAGCGTGCTGAGACCTTCTGGGACGGCAAACAATGGGGGGTTCCTTTCTATCAGATCGGCACCTTCTGGGCATACAATAAGGAGATGTTCGCCGACGCCGGGTTGGATCCGGAGAATCCACCTGAAACCTGGGACGAATGGATGGCTGCTTGCAATGCGTTGAACGCGGCTGGCTACACACCCATCGGCACGGGCTTCAAGGACGGCTGGCTTGGTGGCTGGATGGTCAGCTACCTGGGCCAGCAGAACTTGAACGGCATCGAGGATCTTATGGCTGCCATTCGCGGTGAGCGAAGCCTGGAAGAACCGATGTTCGCCGAATGGTGGGAGAGATGGGCCGAGATGCGGGATCGTAACTGCTTTAATGAGGATGTGATGTCGCTGGATCTGTATCAGGGGCAGAACCTCTTCGAGTTACGAGCCGCCGCGATGACGAACCACGTCGAGCCGTTCATTGCTCAGTTGCAGCGCGATATGGGCGAGGACGTGGTCGGCATCATGCGCACGCCGTCCTACGGAAACGGCGCTCTCGCCAGGTCAATCGGCGTTCCGACTCAGACGCTGACCATCCCCATTTTCTCGCCTCATAAGGAAGAGGCCGCGGATTTCCTGCGCTTCCTGCACAGCGATGAGATGATGAAGCTGATGTATGAGATGGCCGGTGCGGTGACCCCGGATAGCCGGTTCAAGCAGGAGTGGCTCGATACCAGTGCCGATCGGCAGATTCTGGAATGGATCGAGGAGGGCGTCCCGCTCTTCTGGTATCAGTATTACTACCCACCGGTTTGGGAATCGGAGGGCGCTATCGCGCTCGGACAGCTTCTGATGGCCGGCGACATTACAGCGGAGGAAGCAGCATCTCGCTACCAGGCGCTGGCCGAGAAATGGCGCTCGGAAAATCCGGAACAGCTGGAGGCTTACGAGGGGTGGACGTTCCCACCCGAGATGTTTGGTGGACAATAGGGTAAGCATATCGCAGGACTGGACCTGATTGGTCATGGGAAGGAGCGAGGGCCCTGAGCGGTCGCGCTCCTTCCCCCATGTTCCCGGCGAGCAGCCAGCCCGACTCTAGTCCGGGCGGGTCGCTCCTGGGATTGGTAAGAATCTATGAACTATGCGGAGAAACGCACGCTACAAGTCAAGCTTCGCCCGTACCTCTTCATTGCCCCCGCCTTCATCTTCATGCTATTCGTGTTCGCCTATCCCATCGGCGATCTGCTCCGGCGCAGCACGAACAGGCAGTATGGTGGGGAAATGGAGTACATCGGCCTCGAAGCATTCCGGCTGACATTTAGGGACGACTTCTTCTGGACTTCTCTTTTCAACAACCTGCGTCTCTTCCTGGCGGTTCCTATTCTGGTGGTGCTGTCACTGATCTTTGCCACACTTATTTTTGAACGCCTGCCGGCGTGGCGCATTCACCGCACACTGGTGTTCATCCCCTACGTCATGGCCGTCCCGGTCGTAGGCGTCGTCTTTACGTATATTCTGACGCTGAACGGGGTCATGAACACCATTCTGGAGCGCGTTGGCCTGGACTTTATTGCCCTTGACTGGCTGGGATCGTCCAAGACGGCTATCTGGGCAATCATGGCGGTGATTATCTGGAAAGAGCTGGGATTCGGTATTGTTCTTTTCCTGGCTCGAATGAGTTCGATATCGGTCGAGCTGTATGACGCAGCAAAACTCGACGGCGCGAGCTGGTGGCAGGAAATGCGGCACGTGACAATTCCCCAGACGGCAACCGTCATCGAGTTCTACGTCGTCATCAGCATGATCACCATGCTGAGCTGGGTCTTTGCCTACATCCTGGTTATGACCAAGGGCGGCCCTGGTGGAAGCACCTGGGTCATGGAATATTACATCTATCAGAAGGCGTTCCAGTACAGCCAGATGCATATCGCTGCGGCTGCTTCTGTGCTGCTGCTGGTCTTTGCCGGCGTATTAATGGTCGTACAGGGGAGGTTGCGCAGGGAGCTAGGAGGGCTAGATGGTTAGCGATACGCCTGAAACGACGGCCGCCCCGCCGGAGCAGCGGCCGGCTGCTGGTGTGAGCCTGGTGCGACTTAAGCAGATTCCTGGAAAAGCGCTGAAGCAGGGGGCGCTCGTCACGCTGAGCATCCTCACCATATTTCCACTCTACTTCATGTTCGTCAGTGCGTTCAAGACGCGAGATGAGTTCATCGAGAATCTGTTAGGCCTGCCTGGCTCGCCAACGCTGCAGAATTTCCGGGCCGTCCTGGCGCATCCCAATTTACTCACCTGGTTCCTTAACAGCCTCGTGCTCACCGGCGGTTCGGTCTTGATCACCACGGCGCTCTCGATACTGGCGGCGTTTTCCTTTGCCCGCATGCGCTTTCGCGGTCGTGACCTGCTTTTTGCCATCACGCCGCCGCTGATGGTCATTCCGCCTATCGTCATGATTATTCCGCAGTTCGTAATGCTCAACGAATTTGGTCTGGTGAACCAGCTTGCCGGCCCGCTCCTGATCTATGCCGGTCTGATGCTGCCCTTCACCATCTATCTGTTGCGCAACTTCTTCATTACAATCCCCAGGGAGATTCACGAGGCAGCCCTGATCGACGGCGCCAGTACCTGGCAGATTCTGAGCCGCATCGACCTGCCTCTGGCCCGGCCGGCAGTGGTCACGTCAATGCTTGTAAACGTCGTATGGGTATGGAATGAACTGCTGATTGCTCTGGTCTTTCTGCAGCGTGACGAGTTGCGAACACTCGTCGTCGGCATTGCCACCTCGCTCCAGAAACGCTTTACACTCGACGTGCCGGCCCTGATGGCGGGGCTGGCTGTGGCGACGATCCCCATGATTATTCTATACGCGGTTGGTCAGCGCACTCTGGTGCGCGGCCTCACCGCTGGTTTTGAGAAGTAGGAGGACTGATGGAAGAACGACTGATTCTGCAGGAGATCCGCGAGACCCCCGCGGCTATTACGGCGACGATCGAAGAGACGCGACCGTCAGCAGCGGCAGCGGCTGCCACCGTGAGGAGACGGGGGGCCGGACGCCTGTACATCACCGGCAACGGCACTTCCTACTATTCCAGCCTTGCAGCCAGCTATACAGCGCGCTCGCTGCCGGCGTCAGAAGGGCCTTTTGTCCTGGCCATGATGGCCGGCGACCTGCGCTACTTCACCCCGGCCCTAAGCGAGAACGATGTACTCGTCGGGGTATCGGCCTCGGGCGAGTTTCGTGACATTCTTGCTCTCTTTACCCGCCTGCAAGGGCAGGTGTTACGGGTGGGTGTGACCCACGTGCCCGGCTCGTCGCTGACGCGGGAGTCAGACGCACTCCTGATCAGTGGCGGAGGACCCAGTCGGGTGCCGGTTATGACCAAGACATACGCGAGCACGCTGACAGCCGTTCATCTCCTCCTGCTTGAGCTGTTCGCAGCGCCGGAAGCGGTTTACCAGGATCTAAGGGCCACTGCCTCGCGCGCCGAGGAAGCTATCAGTGCGGCTGAAGAGATCGTGCCCAAAATTGCGGAGCCGGTGAGCCAGTTCGAGCATGCATTCTATTTTGGCGCCGGCAACGGCTACACGGCTGCCCTGGAAGGCGCGCTGAAAATGAAGGAGATGGCCCTGTTCCATGCCGAAGCGAGCGAGAGCTGGGAGATGGCTTCGGGACCGGCCACCATGGTGAGCCACAAGACGCTGTGCGTTGGACTTTATACCGGACACAAGGATGGGGACGAGGCCACGGCTCAGGCGGCCCGGCACGCCAGACAGTGGGGTGCGCGCGTGCTCGAGGTTGGACCTACGTCTTATGCCGGGGATCTACATCTCCCGGTAATGGCTCCTCGCTACCACGGTTTCGCCTCACTTGCCCTGGTGCCGCCACTGGCCCTGCTAGCGGAGACGGTAGCCCGGGTTCGGGGAATCAACCCTGACCGGCCGGCGTGGTCTGAGCGCTACCGTTCACAGGGGATGACCCATATTGTGGGAGGCTAGCCTGGATGGCGGCGTCAAAACCGCTGGCCGTTGGCATTGATATCGGCGGTACACACACCAAGATCGGCCTGGTGGAGCGCACAGGTGAAATTCGTGCCTATCGCGTGTTATCATCTGCATCGATCGCCGAGGAAGGACGGGATCCGTTGCCGTTTCTCCAGGCGCTGGTAGAGGAGGTTGAGCGGCTTATTGACGAAGCAGAGGGCCCTGTGGCCGGCGTCGGCGTTTCGCTGCATGGCTACGTCAATAAAGAGCGGACCGGTCCCATCGTCTGTCCCAACACGCCGGCTATCTGCGGTATCGATCTCAGCGCCTATCTACGACATACGCTTGGTCTGGCGGTTTTGCTGGAAAGCGACCTGACGGCCCATGCCCTTGCCGAATACTTCTACGGCAGCGGCCGGGGTTCGCAACGATTTCTATGCCTGGCGATTGGAACGGGCCTGGGGGCCGGTGTGGTGATCGACGGCGAGCCGCTCCGGTACCTCGGTGGTTGCGCCGGAGATACGGGTCACGTCATCCTGGAGCCGGATGGCCCGCCCTGCCCGATGGGCTGCCGAGGGTGTGCCGAGGCGCTATGTGGCGTGAAGGGAGTCGAACGGCTGGCCCACGCAAAGATGGGACAGTCGCTGAGCGCGCGCGAGGTCATTATCCGGGCTCGAGCCGGCGATCCTGAGGCCCGTGCGGTGATCGAACAAATCGGCCGGTGGTTGGGTCAATTGCTGGCGTCGTTGTGTTCGATCTACCTGCCAGACCGGGTAGCGCTGTCTGGGGGCATCTCAGAAGCCGGTCCACTGTTGCTGGCGTCTGTGCAGCAGCGTTTCGACGAACTGGTAGCTGATTACCACAAGAGCACCAGAGAACTGGGCTTTGGCTTTTATCAGGGTGTTGAGTTCGTACTGGGCCAGATGCGCGGGCAGACAGGTGTGGTTGGCTCCGTCGTCGGCTTCTTTCAGGAAAAGGGTAATGAATAATCCCGAAAACTCGCTTTGGCGAGACATTATGGAACAGGCCGTCAACTTGCGGCGGATGCGGGAGCATCTCTATGGGCCGGAACGCAGCGCAATCGAACAGGCCGCGGCCTTGATGTCGGACGGCCCGATTGCCTTCGTCGGGATGGGCAGCGCGGCTTATCTCTCGCTACCTGCGCAGTTTTATCTGGGCGAGTACGGCCGGCCGGCCAGTGTTATCTACGGCTCCGATGGCTTCTACAACCTCTTAACAGCCCTGAAGGCAATGAACGTCATTGTCAATTCCAGGTCAGGGGCGACTGCGGAGATTGTGAAAGTTGCCGAGGCACTATCCGCGGGAGATGTACCCTTTGTGGCGCTGACAAATGAGCCGGACAGCGTGCTGGCCCGGCAGGCAGCGCGCGTGGTCTGGAGCAACTGCCACAAGGACCAGCTCGTTTCCATCAACATTGTCACCGGCATGATGATGGCGACATTGGTTCTGGCGGCAGCTATCGTCGGGCAGATGGATAGCCTGTACCAGTTTCTAGATCCTGTTGTGGACAACATGCACCGGATTGTGGAGCAGGCGTGGCGCCAGTCGGATAACTTGTTGGCCCATTTCAGGCGGGCGCGTCCGATCTATCTCCTCTCGCGCGGGCCGTCTCATGGCGCCGCGTATTGCGGGCGTCTGGTCCTGGAAGAGGTGGCGCGCCACCCGGCCGTCGCTCTAGAGGGAGCTGAGTTTCGCCAGGGCCCGATTGAGGTAGTTGACGAGGATTTTGCCGCGGTTCTCTTCCTGCCGGGAGAGAGCGCCCAGCGCGAGCTCATGCTCACGCTGGGTGAGGACATTGCCCGCAACGGCGGGCGTGTATTACTGGTGGGAGGCGACGGCGCCGAGCACCCGGACAGAATATTGGCGTTCCCCCTGCCGCCCGATCTGCACGATGCCGTGCGCCCCATTCTGGAAGTGGTGCCTCTGCAAATCCTGGCCTACCGGTTGGCGCAGGCCGGAGGTGTGGAGCCGGGAGAGACCCGTTACATTTCGAAGGTTATCACGACTGAGGCCGGAATACCGCGGCTGGTACAGTCGTGACAACGCTCAGCTAAAAGGACAGACGATTAAATGGATGCGCGCATTGGCAAGAAGATTCGAGCCGGTCGGTTGTTCAATCAAAAGAGCGGTCGATCTCTCATCGTCGCCTACTCCCACGGCGTTCTGATGGGTCCCGGGCCCGGTATGGAGACTCTGGTAGAGATCCAGCGAATGGCCGAGGCAGTGCATGAGGCAGACGGGCTGATGGTGACGCCCGGCATGTTGCGTTACGTGGAAGATGCGTTCGTCGGGCGGGATCGTCCTTCCCTGGTCATCCACCTCGACTACCAGAGCTTCAGCCGTTCCATCAGGCCTTATGAGCAGGGCGCTACGGTCGAGATGGCCCAGATCGAAGAGGTCGTGGCAGCCGGCGCCGACGCTGTGATGACCTATCTATACATCGCCTACGACGATCCGGAACGGGAGAAGATGGAAATCGCGCGAAATGCTCGGCTGGCCCGCGCGTGCGAGCGCTGGGGCGTGCTGTTGATGATCGAGCCGCGCAGCGCGCGCGAGGCAACCGACCCGGGTGACAAAACGGACAGCCAATTGCTCGCCATGTATTGCCGAATCGCCGCCGAAATCGGCGCTGATATAGTCAAATGTATCTATGCCGGCACAACCGAGAAGATGGCTGAGGTTATCTCAGGTTGCCCTGCGCCCGTGCTGGTAGCGGGTGGTGCGCGAGCAGCAGAGCCTCAGCAGGCATTTCAGCAGGCCGCAAGCGCCATAGAAGCTGGGGCAGCCGGGCTGGTTTTTGGACGGAATATCTATCAGAGCGCCGACCCGGCAGCCGCGGTTGCCCGCTACCGCCAGATCATACATGGAAAAGCAGCGTGATTCTGAGCGTGTCGCCCAACGTCGCCCTGGATCGCGTAGTCGTGGTGGATGGTTTCGCGCCGGGCAGGCAGAGCCGTGCCCGACTTGGCTTCTGGCAGGCTGGTGGCTCGGGGTGCCACGCTTCATCCGTGATCCAGGAGCTGGGTGTGCAGACCGTCGCTCTGGGCTTCATCGGCGGGCACACGGGCGCTCTGTGGCAAAAGGCTGCCGCCGAGAGCGGTCTGCAGCACGACATGATTCTGACCGACCGGGAAACGCGCGTGTCTTACTGCATCGTCGACGAGAATCTGGGCAGCGTGGTTGAAAGTGTAGAGACAGGTCCAGATCTGGATCCCTCGCACCGGGAAGAACTGCTGGAACGGGTGGCGCGCTACCTACCAGAAGCAAGCCTGCTGATTCTCTCCGGCAGCCTGCCGCCGGGTTTGTCCGTTGACACCTATGCGGCGCTGATAAGAATGAGCCGGGCATACGGCGTCCATACCCTTATCGATGCCCATTCCCAGCCCTTACGGGAGGCGCTTACCCAGACCCCCTGGCTGGTTAAGCTTAACCTGGACGAGTTTCAACACTGGCTTGGCCGGCCGGCCGTAACGCTGGAGGAGCGGGCAGCCGCCAGCCTGGAGATGACGGCGCAGCACACCGAAGCGCTGGTTCTATCGATGGCCGGTGAGGGTGTCCTGTTAACGGTCGGGGAAGAGCAGTGGCATCTCCTGCCGCCTGCGATAGACGTTCACCTCCCCCATGGCGCCGGGATAAACGTGATTGGTTCCGGCGATGCCCTGGTCGGCGCGATGGCGGCAACGTATAGAGGGGGCGCTACTCTGCTGGAGGCAGTGCAGGTTGGCCTGGCAGCCGCCCACGTCAATCTCGGGAGCTATGGCGTGCCAGAAGTTGATGCAACAGCGGTGCATGAGGCGGCCGGTCAGGTTATCGCGCGCCGGTTGTAGGCGCCTGCAGTCCGGGGCGGGATTTGCCGCTCAAAGATTGCTCAAAACTCATCCGTCATGGGTGAGTTTCGTCACTACTGTGCGGCCTGCCCTCACGGCAGAATAGCTGCGAGTAGTCATGACCTGTCGGCGCCCTATAGACAGGGCCCGGCAACAGACGCTTCATGCGTCTGTCTGAGTTCGACAGAGATAAGCAAACAATTGCCCTCCAAGCCTGCCGGCCTAAGGCCACACGCTACGGCAGCAGGCCAGTCTCTCAACAGAGAGAGGTGAGTCGCCTGGCGGCGTATTCACCCAGGGTTACGCTGGAAACGGCGTAGCCTCCCGATGCGCTGGTCCTGGACCAGAGCGGAATTGGAAAGGAGATCCATCTTGCCCGCACCTCTACGTGCGCCAGCGTCCATGCTGGCCTTCTTGCTAGAAGCCCACAACCTACAAGCTCCTTCCCTCTTCCTGGTTACGGGCTCCAGCGGCGCGGGAAAAACGAGCTGGTGTGCGGCGGTCGTGCGCCTGGCCCGGGCGCACTCGCTGCCCATCGGCGGCTTGCTTTCCCCGGCGATCATGAGTGGATCGGATAAGATCGCCATCGACCTGCTCGACCTGAGCAGCGGCGAGCGACGGCAGCTGGCGCAACGTCTTACACTGCCGGCACGCCTTTCCACGCATGATCCGGTCACCGGCCACTGGCGCTTTGACCTGGCTACCATCGCCTGGGGTAATCGCGTGCTCGGCAAGATAGCAATGGACGGCCTCGTGATCATCGACGAAATGGGCCCACTGGAGTTCGAGCAACAGCAGGGACTGCAGGGAGGGTTGCACCTGGTGGACACGGGGCGCTACCGGGTGGCCTGTGTCACGGTGCGCCCCGCGCTCCTGCACGCTGCTCGCACGCGCTGGCCGCATGCTCAGGTCGTCGCCGTAGGAGACGAAAGCGATGATTGATGTGCGCGAGCTGTCTGTACGCTACGGCAGCGTCCCTGTGCTCAATGAGATCACGCTGCACGTGCCCGCCGGCCAGTTCCTTCTGATAACCGGCCCGTCGGGTTGCGGCAAGAGCACGCTAGCCCGCGTTCTGGCGGGCCTGATCCCCCACGCCATAGCAGCCGAGCTTTCCGGGGCCGTTACCGTGGACGGCCAAGACACACGAGAAGAGGATATCGCCTGCCTGGCCCGCCACGTAGGCATTGTCCTGCAAAATCCCGCATCACAGCTCTTCCATCTGACCGTCGCCGAGGAGGTGGCATTTGGGCCGCGCAACCTCGGCCTGCCGGAGGACGATGTGCAGAAGCGCGTAGCGTGGGCGCTGGGCGCGACGGGCCTGACCGGCTTTGAGGCGCGCCGGCCCGCTGCCCTCTCCGGCGGCGAGCAGCAGAGAGTGGCCATTGCCGCCGTGCTGGCTATGCAGCCGCGCGTACTGGTTCTGGACGAGCCGACGGCGTCCCTGGACGAGGAAGGCGCCCGGGCCGTCCTCGGCACCCTGCAAACGCTGAACCGCGATCTGGGGATGACCATCGTGCTGGTCGAACACCGCCTCGCCTCGGCCCATTCCCTGGCCCACCGGCTGGTCATCATGGACCAGGGCCGCATTGTGCGCCAGGGAGCGCCGCAGATGCTGCTTGAGGATCGCGCCCTGCGCGAGGAATTTGGCCTGCGCCGTCCGCTCGCCGGGCCTGCCGCCCCATGGAAGAGCCTGCTGGCGCCGTCACCGGAGCGCACGGCCGGCGCGGAGCCGCTGCTGGCCCTGGAAGGGGTCGCCGCCGGCTACGGGCGCCAGACCGTGCTGCACGATCTGAGCCTCTCCCTCTATCGAGGTGAGTTTGCCGCCGTCGTCGGGCCTAACGGCGCCGGCAAGACAACGCTGGCGCTGCTCTGCGCCGGCCTGCTCAAGCCTATGGCCGGTCGCGTGCGCTTCGCGGGCGGGCGCCCACGCCCCGGCCGGGACGTTACCCTGCTTTTCCAGAACCCGGCCGAGCAGCTCTTCGCCGATTCGGTAGGCCAGGAAGTAGCCTTCGGCCCGCACAACTTCAGGCGCTTTGACCCGGATTTCCACGGCGAAATCCTGGCCCAGGCCGATCTGGCCCATCTGCAGGAACGCTGTCCGAACTGTCTTTCGGTCGGGCAACAGCAGCGCACAGCGCTGGCTGCCTGCGTGGCCCTGCGCCCGGGGCTGCTCATCCTCGACGAGCCAACGCTGGGTCAGGACTGGACACATCTGCAGCAGTTGATGGACTTTGTGCGACGGCTCAACCGCCAGGGCACGACCATCCTCCTGATTTCTCACGACTACAAACTCATTTACCGTTACGCACAACGGGTACTCCTGCTGGATGGCGGCCGCATCGTCCTTGAAGGCCGCCCACGGCGGCAGCCCGCTACGAGCGTACAAGAAGAGGTATCTCAATGCGTTTCTCAACCCGCGAACTGGTAACCATGGCCGTCTTCGGCGCTCTCTGGGGAGCGCTGGAAATCAGCCTGGGCGCTGTGCTCAAGGCGCTGCATCTGCCGCTCAGCGGCGCCCTGCTGGCCACGGCCGGACTGACGATTGCCCTCATCGCCCGCCTGTTCGTGCCCCGCGTGGGCGCGACGCTCTTTGTCGGGGTAGTGGCGACCATCCTGAAGCTGTTCAGTATTGGCGGCGTTCTGATCGGCCCGATGATCGGCATCCTGGCTGAGGCGCTGCTGGCCGAAGTGGTGCTGTCCCTTGCCGGACGGCCGCGGCGTCCGGCCTTTTTGCTCGCGGGCGCCCTGGGCGTCGCCTGGACTGTGGTCCAGCCGTTCGTCACCGGCGCCTTGCTCTTTGGCCGCGACGTGCTGGAGATCTGGCTCGACCTTGTCGGGCAGGCTACGGGCCTGCTGGGGTTACCGGGTAGCGCGGCGCCGCTGGCTGCGGCCGCGTTCGCCGGCCTGCATCTCTTCCTGGGCGCCGCCGGCGGCTGGCTGGCCTGGCAGGCGGGGCGCCAGCTCAGCGGGCGCCTGGCGTCTGCTCCCGCTGTCCCAAAGCTTTAATGCCTGAGTGGCGCTCTTTGACGAGGGTGCGATGATACGCTCCGGTGTATGGCGAGCCACAGCGGCAACGCGGGCAGGCGGCTGGCGGCTGGGCACGACGGGCCATCTGTCCCTTTTTGTCTGGACTCTGGCAGCCGTCTTTCTGACCCCGGCACCGCGCCTCTGGTTGGCAGCCCTGGTCTGCCTGCTGGCTGCGATTGCCTTCTATCCGGCGAGCCTGAGACGGCTGCTCCACCGGCGCTGGCTGATCCTGATCGGCTTCATGGCCTTCCCGGCCCTCTTCCTGCCCGGGGAGCCGCTGGTGACGCTGGGCGTTCTCTCGCCTTCGCGGGAGGGGCTGCAGTCGGCGGCGCTGATGTCGCTGCGCGCCGGGATGGTCCTGGTCGCCGTCGACGGCTTTACCGCCTCGGTGAGTATCGGGGAGATCGCCGCCCTCTTTGAGCGCGCCGGTCTGCGAGGACTGGGCTTTGCCGTCGGCGTCGCCCTCAATCTGCTGCCAATCCTGCGCCATTCCATTACCGTCACCTGGCACAGCCTGCGTATGCGCGGCGGCCTGCGCCGCCACCCCTTGCGCACCCTGCGTTTCTTCCTGGTTACGGTTGTCGCCGGCGCCGTGCAGCGGGCCGAAGAGATTGCGCTGGCAGCCGAAGCGCGCGCGTACTCGCCCGGCGACGCCCGCCCGGCACCGCTCCGGGCCGGCGCCTACGACCGGCTGCTGTTGGCTGCCGGGCTGCTGGTCTTGTTAGTCCTGTGCCTGTCGCTTTAGCCATTATCGGACCGGCCGGCACGACGAGACGACGGTTCCTTACGAGGTAGTCTTCAGCCTGGGCCAATGAAAACGTGCTCAAGCGGCACGCATCGTTTCTCGCTTCCTCGCGTATAGAAGATGCCTCTGACCAGTCAGGGTCGTTTTTCAAGCCTACATAACAACGGAGTAGCCTGTCGTATGAGATGGTCACAATGGAGGAATTTCCTTTTCTTACCGTGGATCGTGGTAGCGGTCTTACTGGTACAACCCGCGGCGGCGGAATCCCCTGCTCCTGGCCTTTCGGAGCCCACCGAACTGGAAGTTTTCCTCGACGGCGTCATGACGACCCAAATGGAAGCCAATCACATCGCGGGCGCCGTCGTAGCCGTCGTCAAAGATGGCAACTTGTTTTTCAGCAAGGGATATGGCTATGCTAACCTGGAGCGGCAGATCCCCGTAGACCCGGCCCGCACTCTGTTCCGCCCTGGTTCCGTGTCCAAGCTGTTTGTCTGGACAGCCGTCATGCAGCAGGTTGAGCAAGGCAACCTCTCTCTGGATGCGGATGTTAACGAATACCTGGACTTCACCATTCCCGCCACCTATCCCGAACCCATTACCCTCAAGCATTTATTGTCCCACACATCTGGTTTTGAAGACATCAGCCAGGACTTGTTCAAGTTAAGCGAAGATGAGATCCATCCTCTGGGTGAATACCTGAAAACGCACATGCCGGCTCGGGTGTATCCACCCGGGGAAGTTGGCGCCTATTCGAACGTCGGCTCGGCGTTGGCCGGGTACATCGTGGAGCGGGTGACCGGCCAACCCTTTGACGAATACGTGGAGCAGTCGATTTTTGTCCCGTTGGGGATGGAACACAGCACCTTCCGCCAGCCACCGGAGGCCAACCTGGCTCCGGATATGTCCAGAGGGTACAACTTCATCAACGGTGGCTATCTCGAGGGTGGGTTTGAGTATGTGCAGGCGTATCCGGCGGGAGCACTGAGCGCGACGGCAAACGACCTCGCCCGTTTCATGATTGCCCACCTGCAGAACGGCGTCTATGGGGAAAACCGGATTCTTCAGGACGAAACCGCCCGGCAAATGCACCGGCAATTGTTCACCCACGATCCTCGCCTTGACGGCATGGCTCACGGCTTTCTCGAGAGCACCGTCAATGGACTGCGCATGCTCTCTCATGGCGGCGATACCATATTGTTTCACACCGGCCTCTTCCTCATCCCGGAACAAAACATCGGTCTTTTTGTCTCAGCCAATAGTACCGGCGGAGAAGCGGTCGGAGAAGCGGTCATGCGGGCCTTTATGGATCGTTATTATCCACCGGAGCCGGCGGCGGCGCCCCTACCCCCTGCTGAATTTGCCGAACGTATCACCCCATACCTCGGTTCGTACACCCTGACACGCAGCAACTTCACCGGCTTCGAGAAGATCGTGACGGCCCTGACTGCGCCAATCCATGTTACCCTGAACGAAGAAGGGTACCTGGCTGTATCGATAGCTGGAGAGGTGAAACAGTTTGTAGAAGTGGAGCCGGGCCTGTTGCAAGAGCGGTATGATCCTGCCAACCAGATGGTTTACCGCACCAATGAGAATGGGCAAATGGTTCTGCTTCCGGCGGCACCGTTTGCTTTGATTAAAGCGCCCTGGTATAGCGGTTCCGGGCTGCACAGTTTATTGTTGATCGGGGGATTTTTGCTCTTCCTGGGCACGCTGATTGGCTGGTTGATCGCCTTTCCAGTTCATCTCCGCAAGCGGGAAGCACAACCGTTAGCGGGAAGGCTGGCGCGACTCGTGGCGGTGGTATTCGGCCTTTCGTTCCTGCTCTTCATCCTGGGTCTTCTCAGCATTTTCCTGGACATTGACCCGGCCTATGGTGTCCCCCGTATTTTCTTTACCACACCACCCATGCTGAATACCGTTATGGTTTTCCCAGTTCTGATGCTGCCGGCTGGCTTGACGATGCCGGTATTCGCCCTATTGGCCTGGAGAAATGGCTGGTGGCGGCTGAGAGGCCGCATTCATTACGCCTTGCTCGCCGTCGTGGCCCTTGCCCTATTGTGGGCCATGGTGTACTGGAATTTCTTGTTGTAGCGGTCGTGAAGGAATGAGGCGGCTTGCTCAGGTCATACGCAAGGCGGGCTCGCTCGCCACAGCGGGCCAAAGCCGCTTCCTACCAGTAGCAGGACAATGGACAGGCCAGGCAGCACCAGGCCAGGAGGTGCAACGTTGCCCTGCAGAAACTCGCCGAGACCGTGTTCGATGCCGGCCGCGGCAGCCGGGAAGCCGAACGTGGAGACCGTGTTAGCGCCGCTGGCGGTAGAACATCGCCAGGACGCCCTTGACGACCATCAGCGCCCCCAGGAGCACGATAGCCCCCTGGATGGTGCTGATGCCGGGAATCGAGAGGCCGAACAACACCGCCGCGCCGAGCAGAAGTAGCACACCCAGCACGTAGCCGGCGATGTGCAGCGGATTGAACCAGCCATACGTCGCTCCCTGCCCCAGCGGTCCAAGCGCGCAAATGGTCAGACCAACGATAAACAGAACCCAGAAGGCGGCGCTGTCTGTTATTCCCAGCCGCTCATTAACGCCGGTGAGCACAGCAACCAGGACGGCGACGGCGACCAGAGTCAGGATCGCATGGGTTGTCTTGCTCTTATTCAACCAGCAGAATATGCGCTCATCTTCCTACTCCATGACAGGTTGGGTGAAGCCGGTTATGAACCGGGCGAAAACAGTAGTGAAGGGGCGCTGACTTGTGCGAGAGAGGTCGTCGCCGCTTCTTGCGTCTGGACAATCAGCCGCGCCGG
>JAAYYY010000225.1 GCA_012515125.1 Chloroflexota bacterium | reverse complement strand
GTCAGGCGGCGCAGGCGCGCGTCGCGATAGAAGCTGTAGCCGCCGGCTGTATTGGAAATCAGGCCAAAGTAATCCTGATTGCCGAGGTAATTGATCCAGGGTAGGGGTGTGTCGGGCCGGGTGATGACATATTCCCGGCGTTCGTCGTCAAAGTAGCCGTAACGCACAGAAAAACCTCCTCGGAACGGTAGGCGACTGGACTAGCAGGAGTGGGGCGCGCGCGGTGCGATGACCTTGACGCTGTCTGCTCGCTCCTGGTGATTTTGGGTTATTAACTGCTAGCGCTTCCTGCCCGGCCGTTGCCCGGATGGGCAACATGAAGTCCGCGGACTGGAACGTCTGGATGGTATCCACTTTGCAGTAGGAGACAAAGTGGTTCCGGCCGCGCTCGTGGAGGGCGGCTCCTCCTGGCAGCGGCGCACCTCGCTATGGAAATCGGGCGCCACAGCTTTCGCGGACGATGAGCTGCGTGGGCAGGATGACCTGCCGTGGCGGCCCGCCCGGGTTTTCCATGACGTCGAGCAGCGTTTCGACGGCGACGACGCCCGTGGCGCGAATCGGCTGCCGCACCGTAGTCAGCGGCGGCTCTGTCAGGGCCGAGGCTTCCAGATCGTCGAAGCCGACCACGGCGACATCTTCAGGAACCGCGCGCCCCGCCTCGCGGAGGGCGCGCAGCGCGCCATAGGCGGTCTTGTCGGAGACGGCGACGATGGCATCGGCGCCGGCGGCGAGCAGATGCTGGGCTGCCTGATAGCCGGACATTTCCGAAAAGTCGCCGGGCACGATGAGCGACTCATCGACGGTCAGGCCACGCTCGACGTGGGCATTGATATAGCCCTGGCGCCGGTCGAGCCCCACGGCGCTGTTCTGCGGCCCCATGATGTGACCGATGCGTCGCCGCCCGAGCCGGATCAGGTGGCGGACGGCGTTCTGCACACCCACCACGTTGTCCACGTCTACGTAGTTGATGGGAGCCTGGCTGAGCGGGCGACCGACGAGCACAAAGGGCATCTGGCTTTCGAGAAGGAGGGGGATAAGCGGGTCGTTTTTGACCGAAGAGGCGATGATCAGGCCGTCGATCAGGCCGCGGCTCAACACCCGTGGATAGAGATCCTCCTCCTCTTTCTCGGAATGACACATGAAGAGTGAAAGCGCCAGGTGATGGGCATTACAGGCCTGAGTCATGCCCTGGATCAGACGCGGATAGTAGGGGTCGGCGAAGAAGCTTTGTGCGCTGCGCGGGACGGCAAGCCCGACGACGTTGGTGCGCTGCGCCGCCAGCGAGCGAGCGGCGGCGTGAGGCCGGTAACCGGTCTCCTGGATGACGCGCAGAACGCGGTCGCGGACTTCAGGCCGCACGTTCTCCTGGTTGTTGATTACCCGCGAGACGGTGGAACGCGAGACGCCGGCCAGTCTACCGATTTCCTCAAGCGTTAAGGATGTCATTGACGCCATCAAATACCTCCCCTGTAGGAGCGTTCCCAGATAGCGTAACTGGAGGAATGGGTATGCACCACAGGACAAATCCTCGGCTCAGTTGCCGAAAGTATCTCTCCTGCTGGGAGCGCTCCCGGAACAGTAAGTACAGGTTAGCATATTGGCGGACACCCGTCAAGAGTCAGTGGGAGATTTCAGGAAATTGCGGCGCCTGTGGCGGCTCTAGCGCGGCTTACGGAACTTAAGAATCAGCTCGCCGTGCAGGATATAGCGCGTGGCTTCGAGCTTGTAGCCGCGCATCTCGAACAGGGCCAGCAGCTCTTTGCGGCTGTAGTGGCTGATGTGTTCATCAGCGTAGGCGCTGGGCAGAACGCGCTGGTAAACGGCCTCGGTGAAGCGCCATTCCCAGTTGGCGTAATCGGGCGTGCCCAGAATCAGCGCGCCGCCCGGAGCCAGAACACGATCCAGCTCGGCGAGGATAGGCGACTCTTTGGGCACGTGTTCGATAACCTGGGAGCAGAGCACGCAGGGGAAGCTCTCGGTGGTGAAGGGCAGGGCGAAGCCGGAAGCCTGGGCCAGCTGCGCGCCATACTTGCGGCTATAGCGCAGCTTGGGCAGCAGGATGTCCACGGCGACGCTGCCCGGCGGCAGGGCGGCGATGATGTTGCTGGAGCCGCTGCCCACGTCGAGCGTGCGCCCCTCGCCGCGCAGCAGCCCGGTAATATGTTTGTAGCGCTGTCGCTGCCAGTAACGCTGCGGCAGCACGATGCTGTCGTGGGCGCGCGCATCGTAGTCGGCGCTGAGGATCGAGTTGCGCAGGCGGTAGAGCGCGGTGAACGTGCGCAGATAGGAGAGGCCA
Organism: Chloroflexota bacterium; assembly: GCA_012515125.1. Lineage (GTDB taxonomy): Bacteria > Chloroflexota > Anaerolineae > Promineifilales > Promineifilaceae > JAAYYY01. The sequence continues at coordinate 128 of JAAYYY010000225.1, read as the reverse complement.
AAGGCGAGCACGCGCGCGTGGGAGCTGCCGTGTTCGCGAGGGGCATAGTTGAAAGGCACCTCGGCGATGCGCCAGCCGCCCGCGTATGCCTTGACGAGGATCTCCTGCAAAACGTCAAAATGGCGGTT
>JAAYYY010000224.1 GCA_012515125.1 Chloroflexota bacterium | reverse complement strand
GGTCGAAGAAGGCGCGAAGGGCCAGCCCCTGCCGGGTCTCGTCCTGCTCCTGGTCGAAGAGGAAGTTGCCCAGACTGTAGGCGGTCACGCTGCCGGCCGGGCCTTCGCCCACGGCAACCGGCTGGACGGCGTGCGGGTGGTGGCCGAGCAGCAGGTCGGCGCCGGCGGCAATCAAACTGTTCGCTATACGCAGTTGCGCAGGATCAGGTCGGGTTTCGTATTCGTAGCCCCAGTGGAGGGAGACGACGACGGCGTCGGCCCGGGCGCGGGCAGATTGGACGGCGGCGAGGGCAAGGGGTTCGTCCCAGAAGGCGGGCGTCCAGGTGTCGGGGGAAGTGCGAGCAGGATGCTCGCGATCCGGGTTGGCGACGGCGGTGAAGGCGAGGAAGGCGAGGCGCACGCCGTTCAACTCGCGAAAGGTGGGTTCGTAGGCGGAGCCGGCCGGGCCTGCGCCCAGTGGGGTGATGCCGGCGTCGAGGAGATGGCCGGCCGTCTCCGACAGGCCGGCCACGCCCGCGTCGAGCGTGTGATTGTTGGCCAGACCCAGCAGGTCGAAGCCGGCTCCGGCAAGCATCGTCGCGGCGGCTGGCGGCGCGACCAGGAAGTAGTTTTCCTGTCCCTCGGCAGGGGCCGGCTCGCCGGCGACGAGCGCCGCCTCCAGGTTGCCCAGCGCCAGATCGGCAGCCTGCAGCCAGGGAGCGACGGAGGCGAGCGGGGAACGGACGGAGGCCACGCCCCGCCCCGGCATCACGTCGCCGACAGCGATCAGCTCGACGGGGCGCTCGTCCGGACCCAGCGGCTGCCCATCGCGCAGGTAGAACCAGGGATAGGCGGCGAGATCCGGGGCAGGCACAGAGCCTGCCCCGGCGCCCGCGTTACCGGCGGCGAAGGTCGCCGCCAGGGCCAAGAGGAGCAGGGCGAGCAGGAGCGGCGCAGACCGCCCCTGCCGGCCGGTTACGGCGTTGCCCACTCCGGCGCCTCGTTAGCGTAGACGATGTTGGTGACCTGCCACTGCCCATCGACGTTGCTCAGCGTATAGGTCACGTCCAGCGTGTAAGGTCCGCGGTGGCCCACCGGATCGCCAAGCGGCTCGGCGTCGCCGGGAGCTTCTTCAAAGGCGTACAGCCAGTCCTCCCACGTCTCGCGCACGGTAACCACCGCCAGGTCCTCGGCCTGCAGGTCGAAGGAGCGGTAGTTGGCGTTGAGCCACTGGTGGCCGACGAACTGCTGCTGGGCACGCAGCTCGTCAAAGAGAGCCTGGAACTGCGCCTGGACCTCGGGCGACGCCGGGTAAAGCGACCCGTACTCCCCCAGTTCCCAGTAACCGTAAGGGAGCGAACTCTGGAACTGGTAGATGGAAGCCTGGAAGGCGGCGAACTCGGTCTCGGGGATAAAGAAGCTGCCGGTCCATTCGGGGGGCGGCGGCGCCGTGCCTTCGTCGAGCATCGCCCGCCACTTCTCGTCGGTCAGCCGGTCGTCGGCCGGCCACTCGAACTCGTAGTAGGAGAAGGTGCCGCCCTTGGCCACCTGCAGCCGGATCGAGCCGTCGGCCGTGACCAGGGGCACGACGACGTAGATCTCGTTGACGCGACCCACGCCCTCCTCCAGCACGGCCGGGTTGGGCACACCGTCGCCATCCGGGTCGGGCGCCGTGGCTACGTCGGCAATGACGGCGGCCTGTGGCTGCTCGTCCATGACCGGTATCCCCATTTCATCGCCCTCGGTGTCGGCCGAAGCCATAGTCAGGTGCTCCAGCTCGCCGCCGTAGAAGCGGATCAGGTTGAACTCCTCGTCGGTCAGCGGCTCGCCGCGCAGCTCTTTTTCGGCCATGACCCGGAAGGCCACGGCCAGTTGCTCCAGCCGGACCAGGCTGTCGTTGTCCTGCGGCGAGAGCAGGCCACGGCTGGACAGCCCTTCGAGCGTCATCGACGTCAGCGCTTCCAGCCGGGCAAAGAATTGTGGCACGGGCTCGACGTAGCCCTGGGCCGGCACCGGCTGGGGCATGCCCGAGCCGCCCGCGCCCATCTCGGCGTAGACCTGTTTGGCGTAGAGGATGGTATCGTGCTTCAGCTCGGCCCAGCTGCCCAGGCTGGTGTTGAGCTGCTTGTCCAGCCAGGCGTCGGACTGCATGAACTGCGGGTAGCCCTCGCCGGGCACGTCGAGCAGCGGGTAGAAGGTGTACAGCCAGGTCGTGTACAGCGTCTCGGTCCACTCCTCGGTGGTCAGGCCGGCCGTCCAGGTCCGCATCTTCTCCATCTGCTCGGGGTAGTTGGCGTATTGGGTCTCGCCCATCTCGTCGAGCAGGGTATAGGCGCGCTCCGAGCCCATAGCGGCGAGCACGTCCAGCCCTTTGGGCAGCATGCGCGGCTCTTCCAGCGTGCCCACGTTGCGGTAAATTAGCTCGCGGAAGATGTAGGCGTCGGGTACGAAGCGCTGGCCCATAAAGCGGAAGCCTTTGGTCGTCTCCTCGACGTCGTCCTCTACGCTGATGACGATGCCCAGAATCTGCGGCGGGGGCAGCAGGTTGGCGGCTTCGATGAAGGCATCCAGCTTCGCCTCGTCGGCGAGGGCATCCAGGCCCGCCCCGGCGCCGTACACGGCGTCGACGACCTCCAGATATTGCAGCGCGGTCAGGTCGTCGCTCCGCCCGACGAAGAAGACGGTCGGGTTGTACAGATCGAGCCAGGCCTGCAGCGCCGGAGCGCCGTTGACCTGGGCCTCACGCAGCGCCTGGACGAGCAGCAGCGCCGAGCGAGTCTCCGCCCGGCCTACCTCCGGGTCGTCCGTCTTCAGCCGGAAGGTCATGCGCCCGTACCACATCATGCTCTTGAAGTAGGCGGTCAGCTCCTCGCTCATGGTGTAATGACCACGGGGGATATACTGCGTGTAATCCTCGCCGAACGCCAGGCCGGGGAAAATAGGCGAGGGCAGGATGCCAGACGCATCCTCGATCAGCGCCAGCTCGGCCTCGACCAGATCTTCGGCGTAGGCCGGCACGTCCACGTCGGGGTCGAGCAGGCGGCTGCCCACGCCGATAAAGGCGACGGTGCGCCGGGCGGCGTCTTCCCAGGGCGTGCCCTGCAGGGCCTCGTACTGGGAATGAGTCTGGGCGAGTATCGCCGCGTTCAGCTCGCGCAGCAGCGGGATAAAGGCCTCGCGCTCGGCCGTGCGCAGGACCTTGTCGAAGAGCAGGTGATAGACGTGCAGGAGCGAGTCGCTGGTGACGAAGACGGGCACGTTGGCGTAGCGCGCCTTTTCGTAGACGGTGAAGAACTCCTTCTCTACGCCGGGGCTGACGACGAGAGCGTCTTCGGCCAGCCGCGCCCGCTGCGCCTCGGAAAGCACGAAGGGCACGACCACGTTGCCGAGGTCGGGGGCAATGGGCTCGTGGACGATAGCCGGGACAAGTTCGACCGCCGGCTCTTCAAAGACGGCAAAGCGCGGCTTCTCGCCGGGGGTGATGACGGGCACGTCCGTAGAGGGGACTGGCGTCGCTTCCGGCTCGGCCGGGGTCGCCTCGTCAGGCGGCGCGGTAGGGATGATGATAGTAGGTGTCAGTGGGGGCGGCACGGTAGCCGTTGCCTCGCTGGCAGGTAGCGTCGCTGTCGGCACAGCGCTTTCACGGCAGGCCGCCAGCAGCAGTAACAGAGTCAGGGGGACGATCCAGAGCTGGTAACGTCGTGGCTTCATGGCTTTATCTCTCCTTGCGAGTTGTTCAAGTACGATGTTGGCTCCCAGGGCCGATAGGAGACCTACTTTCAGTCTACCTACTGGCCCGCCCCGATACATCGGTCGTTCGCCGGAGAATGCGCTAGACCCGAAGGCCGACGTTCGTGGCTCCACAAAAAAAGAGAGGTGGCCGGAGCGGCGGGAGCCGTCCAACCACCTCTGGGCGGGGAGCAATGACAGTATAGCACGCTCTGCAAATGAGGTCAAATAGGCGGGCGATCTGGCGCAAATCGCCTGCGGCTACAGCTTTCGTACCGGGTCGCCCGCGCGCACGATACCGCCCTGCACAACCCTCGCGTTGATGCCGCGCAGATTGAGCTTCCGGCCCTCGGGCGAGTTGACGAAAAGGACGGCGTCGCGGCCGAAGCGGGCCATGAATTTGCCGCAGCCGGTATGCGGCTCGGCGCTGACTTCCAGGATGGCCTCGCCTACGGCGAGACGCGTGCCCGGCGGCAGATTCTCCGCGCTGCGATCGTAATCCACATATAGCTGATCGCCGGCCAGCGCCCAGCGCTCTTTCTCCTGCGCCACCAGGGCGATCAGCCGGGCATTGATCAGGGTGACCTGGTATTCGGGATGCTCCGGGTCGCGGCTATACCAGTAATCGCCGACGAGGCCCTGGACGGGGTCCAACCGGCCTTCGGCAAGCAGCTCTCGCTCGTCGAGTGCCGGCCGGCGAACGATCAGCGCCACCGTGCCGTCGTCGCGCGGCGCCTGGCGGACGTCGTCCAGCCCGGCCTGCAGCTCTTCTGTCGTCAGAAACCTCGTGCGGCTGTTTCCATTTTGCACCTCTACGGCGGCGCGCTGGGCATCCAACGCCGAGGCATCCACCGGCTCCGTGGCGGGCAGCACGCGCAGCCGGCCCACGCGCGCCTGCGCCGGATCGGCCGG
>JAAYYY010000223.1 GCA_012515125.1 Chloroflexota bacterium | reverse complement strand
TCGGCATGCCCGACCGCAAGTACATCAACGCCACCTTCATCGCCATGGCCATCCATGCCGGATTAACCTGCCCGATCACCAATCCGCTGGAGGAGATCGTGCGCACGGCCGTTCTCGCCGCCGACCTATCTATGGGCCGGGACGAGTACGGCATGAACTGGATTCGAGCCTTCCGCGCGCGCCAGCCGGCGACCGCGTGAGACGTGACCTGACGGCTTTCCGCAGCCCGTCGGGGCTACAGGGGCGACTTGACAAGAAGTAAGAGGTAGAGGGTAAGAGGGTAAGAGGCTAACGGCTAAAAGCTACTGGAGATCCAACCATGACAGAGATACTTTCCCAAATTTCCACGGCCGTCATCGAAGGGCGGCACGAGCAGGTGGAGGCGATGACCCGGCAGGCTCTCGGCCAGGGCCACGGCGCGCAGGACATCCTCGACAATGGGCTGATGCCCGGCATGGACCACGTCGGCGTCGAGTTCCGCGCCGGCAACATGTTCGTGCCCGAGGTCCTTCGCTCGGCGCGAGCCATGCAGACCGCCATGGACGTGCTGCGCCCGCTCCTCGCCGACACCGACGCCCGAACCAACGGCCGTATCCTGCTCGGCACGGTCAAGGGCGACATGCACGACATCGGCAAAAACCTGGTGGCGATGATGTGTGAGGGCGCCGGCTTCGAGGTCAAAGACCTCGGCAAGAACATCGCGCCAGAGACCTTTGTCGAGGAAGTTAAGGCGTTCAACCCCGATATCCTCGGCATGTCCGCGCTGCTGACGACGACGATGCGCACGATGGAAGCCACGATCAAGGCGCTGGAAGAGGCCGGCGTGCGCGACCGCGTCAAAGTCATCATCGGCGGCGCGCCCGTCACCCAGACCTTCGCCGACCAGATTGGCGCGGACGGTTACGCTTCCAACGCTGCCTCCGCCGCCGATCTGGCGCGCGAGCTGGTCGGCGCTCGATAAAAAGGGAGAACCTATTGCCATGAGAACCAACTACAGAGTCAACTCCGGCGTCCGTTTCGAGCTGCTGTCCAGAGACCAGCTCCAGGAGCTGTTCGAGGGTGTGCTTCATGTACTGGAATACACCGGCCTGGACGTGCAGCACGAAGAGGCGCGCGACATCTTGAAAAAGGCCGGCGCCTGGGTGGAAGGCGAGCGCGTGCGCATCCCCTCCTACATCGTCCGCGACGCCCTGGACAAAGCCCCGCGCAGCTTCACCCTCTGGGCGCGCGACGGCAATCCAAAACACAACATCCACATCGGTCCCGGCCGCGCCCATTTTGGTCCCGGCCCTACCTGCGTCAACTTCATCGACCCCGACACGATGGAGCGCCGCCCCTACGTCAAGTCCGACGTACCCACCGTCGCTCGTATTGTAGACGCGCTGGACAACATCGACTTCTGTGAGTCGCTGGGCACCGTCGGCGACGTGCACCACGACCTCGGCGCGCTCTACGAGTTCGCCGGCATGTTCCCCAACACCAGCAAGCCTATCGTTGCCTGGTCCTACGACTGGCACGATTCGGCCGGCATCCACCAGATTGCCGTCGCCGAGGCCGGCGGGCAGCTCGCCTTCGAGAAGCGGCCCAACTACGTGCACTACTGTGAGCCGCTCTCCCCGCTGGTGAGTACCTTTGAGGCGCTGGACAAGCTCATCTTCGCCGCCAAGCACCGCGTCCCGCTCGTCTTCACCCCCTGCCCGCTCGCCGGCGGCACCGCGCCGATTACGGCAGCCGGCATTATCATCCAGGCCGCCGCCGAGTCCTGGATGGGCCTGACCATCGCCCAGCAGCTCGCGCCCGGCCTGCCCTTCTTCATGGGCGGCGTGCTCTCCGTCATGGACATGAGCGCCATGATTCTGGCCTACGGCGCGCCGGAGCTATCCTTGTTTATGGCCGGCATCACCGAGCTGGCCCACTTCGCTGGCCTGCCTCTCTGGCAGACGGGCGGCTGCACCGACAGCAAGACCTTCGACGGTCAGGCGATGATTGAAGGCTCGCTGTCCTGCTTCTTCTCCGCCCTCACGGGCGGCGACCTGACCCACGACGTGGGTTACACCGAGAGCGCCATGACCGGCTCCGTCTTCCAGCTCGTGGCTATGAACGAGGCCATCGGCTATGCCCGCCGCATCACGCGCGGCATCGAAGTGAACGAAGATACCCTCGCGGTGGACGTAATCAACGCGGTCGGCCCCAACAACCATTACCTGCGCGAGCCGCACACCCGTCGCTACTTCAAGAGCGAGTTCTGGTACCCGCAGCTTCACGACCGCCGCAACTTTGAGGAGTGGGAGATGATGGGCAGGACGACGATGAAGGATCGCACCATTGACCGCGTGCGCGACATCCTCGCCACCCATACCCCATCCCCGATCAAGCCAGAGACCCACCGGGTCATCGAAGAGGTCCTTGCCGCCGCAGAAGACCGCGTGCGCGCGAAGGCATAAGGAAAGACACCATGAGCACGATCTACGAGAAATTAGCTACCGTGGTCATCGAGGGCGATAGCAAGCAGGCGTCGGCTCTCGTCCAGCAGGGCCTCGCCGAGGGGCTGACCGCTAAAGAAATCCTCGATAACGGCCTCATTGTCGGCATGGGCGAGGTCGGCGCGCGCTTCAAGCGCGGCGATATGTTCGTCCCCGAGGTCCTGATGTCCGCCGAAGCCATGCAGGCCGGCCTGCAGGTGCTACGCCCGTTGCTCGCTTCCTCCGGCGCCAAGCTCATCGGCAAGGTAGTCCTGGGCACGGTCAAGGGCGACCTGCACGACATCGGCAAAAACCTGGTCGGCATGATGTGCGAAGGCTCCGGCTTTGAGGTCATCGACCTTGGCTTCAACGTGCCGCCGGAGCGCTTCGTGGACGCCGTGAAGGAGCACAAGCCCGACGTAGTCGGCCTTTCGGCGCTGCTGACGACGACGATGAGGGCCATGGGCTACACCATCAAGGCGCTGGAAGAAGCCGGCTTGCGTGAGAGCGTCAAAGTCATGGTCGGCGGCGCGCCTGTGGACGCCGAGTTCGCCCAGCGCATTGGCGCCGACGGCTACGGCTCCAACGCCGTCGCCGGGCAGGAGCTTGCCCAACAGCTCGTGGGAGCCGCCTAGTGACGGCGCCTCCGGCCGACGACCGGCTGCCTGTCGTCATCATCGCCTGTAAGGTGATGGAGACGCTGCTGGCGCACCTCGTGCCGCCCGGCCTGGCCCGCGAGATCCGCTACCTGGATTACGGGCTGCACCGGGTCCCGGCCAAGCTCACCTGGAGCGTTCAGGAGGCCATCGATGCCGTGGAGGAGCCGAGCCTCATCGTGCTCGGCTACGGCCTCTGCGGAAACGGGCTGAACGGCATCCAGGCGGGCCAGCACACGCTGCTTATTCCGCGCGTGGACGACTGCATCGCCATCTTGCTCGGCTCCCGCCGCCGCTACGTCGAAGAATTCGAGCGCGAGCCGGGAACGTACTACCTCAGCAAAGGCTGGCTTGAATCAGGCAGCCACCCGCTGAAGGAGTACCAGGAGTACGCCGAAAAGTACGGCCCCGAAGACGCCGAGTGGCTGATGGACACGCAGTACCAGCACTACGAGCGGCTGGTCCTCGTCACCCACAATGAGGAAGACCTGGAGACCTACCGCCCGCAGGCGGAAGAGGTTGCCGCTTTTTGCCGGCGCTGGGGCATGCGCTACGAAGAGATTGTCGGCTCCGACGCCTACGTCCGCCGGCTCGTCGAGGTGGCTGCCGCCCTGGACAGGGCCGACGATGCCTTTGTCGTCGTGCCGCCCGGCGGCGTCATCCGCCAGGACCAGTTTATCTGACGATGCTCAGGAGAACTTTCATGAAAGTCAGGAAGACGAACTACACGGTAAACGAGACGCCCCTGTTCCAGGTGCTCACCGAAGAAGAAATCGAGGCTATTTATTACTCGGCGCTGCGCGTCCTCTCGGAGACCGGCGTGCGCGTCTACGAGCCGGAAGGCATCGACCTCGCCCACTCCGGCGGCGCGACGGTCGAAGACCGTGACGAGGAGAGCGCGCTGGTCAAGATGCCGCCGTGGATGGTGGACCGCGCCCGCGCAACCCTGCCACAGAAGGTCGTCGTCGTCGGCCCGCCGGGGCGTGACGGCAAGCGCAAGAACCGCATGGAGCTGTACAAGAATCAGATCTACTTCGGCGCCGGCTCCGACACGCCCTTCACCATCGATCCCTACACCCGCGAGCGTCGCCGGGCTACCTATCGCGACGTAAAAAACTTCGCCCGCCTCGCGGAAAAGCTGCCCAACATCGACTTCCACATGTCGCTGGGCATTACCCAGGATACCGCCGTCGGCACCTACGACCGCTGGCAATACCTGGCGATGCTCGAAGGCACGACCAAGCCGATCAACATCACGGCGGTGGACCTCGATGGCCTGAACGATCAGCTGGAAATGGCTTACATCCGCCTCGGCGGCAAGGCCGAGTGGGAAAAAGCGCCCTGCTTCTCGCTGTACATCGAGCCGGTCTCGCCACTCAGCCACAGTGAAGAGGTCATCCAGAAGCTGCTCTTTTCCGCCGACCACGGAATCCCCTTCGTCTACACGCCCTGCCCCATGGCCGGAGGCACCGCCCCAACGACCCTCGCCGGCCTGCTGGTCCAGGCGCTGACGGAGAGCCTGTTCGGCATCGTGCTTAGCCAGCTCCGCAAGCCCGGCGCCCAGCTCATCATCGGCGGCCTGCTCTCCAATATGGATATGTCCACCACGGTCATGGCCTACGGCTCGCCGGAAATGGCCCTGCTCAGCGCCGGCTACACCGACATCACCAAATGGCTGCGCGTGCCCATGTACGAAACGGCCGGCTGCTCCGATTCCAAGCTGTTCGACGAGCAGGCTGCTATGGAAGCGACCTTCAACATCGCTACCGCCGCCCTCATCGGCGGCAATATGATTCACGACGTGGGCTACATCGAGTCGGGCCTGACCAGCTCGCCGGAGATGATGGTCGCCTCCAACGAGATCATCGACATGGTCAAGCGCATCCTGCGCGGCATCCCCGTAAACGACGAAACCAAGGCGCTGGACGTAATCGATGCCGTCGGTCCCGGCGGGCACTACCTCGACCAGGACCACACCTTCGAACGCTTCCGCACCGAAATCTGGCAGCCCGGGCTTATCGACCGGCATAACTGGGAAAACTGGGAGATGCTGGGCAGCAAGCGCTTCGAGGAGCGCGTGCACGAGCGCGTTATCGACCTGCTGGACGAGGAAGAGGAAGCGCCGCTGGACGAGGCCATGTACGCCGAGCTGCGCCGCATCTGCGAGCTGGCCGACGAGCGGCACAAGGGCGAAGAGCTGGAGATGTCCCTCTTCGTGTAGGTCGGATTCCTGGCTCAACCGTATGCGACACGGTAGGGGCGGGTCTCAAACCCGCCCCTACAGATGACTGTCATGAAAAACCACGAAGCGCTCGTCCTGGGCATCGACACCGGCGGCACCTACACCGACGGCGTGCTGCTCGAATACTACTCGCGCCGCGTCCTGGCGACGCACAAGAGTCTGACGACGCGGCGCGACTTCGCCCTGGGCATTGGCGCCGTCATCGACGCCATCCACATCGAAGACCCCTCCGCCGTGCGCATGGTCTCCGTCTCTACCACCCTGGCGACCAACGCCATTGCCGAAGGGAAGGGCAAGCGCGTCGCCCTGCTGCTCATCGGTTACGATCCCGAGCTGATCGCTAACTTCAAGCTCGGCGCCCGCTTTGCCACCCCAACCTATTACTTCGTGCGCGGCGGGCACGATGTCTACGGGCGCGAGAAGGAGCCGCTGGACCTTGCCGGCCTGCTCGATACGGTCAACCGGGTAAAGGGGCAGGTGGACGCCATCGCCATTTCCAGCTACTTCAGCCCGCTGAACCCGGAGCACGAAAACCGCGCCTACGAAGCGGTTCGCCGCGTCACCGACCTGCCTATCGTGCTTGGCAACCAGCTATCCACCCGCCTCGGCTCCGTCGAGCGCGCCACAACGGCGGCCCTCAACGCCTCTCTGCTTGCTGTGCTCCAGCAGTTCATCATCGCCGTACAGCGGGCCATGGAGCGCCGGCACATCGACGCGCCGCTGATGGTCGTGCGCGGCGACGGCACGCTGATGAGCGCCGAGTTTGCCGCCCGCACCCCCGTGGAGACGATCCACTCTGGCCCCGCTGCCAGCGCCATCGGCGCTCGCTTCCTCACGCGTCTCGACGACGCCCTTGTCGTGGATGTCGGCGGCACGACCACCGATTTCGCCCTGGTTAACGGCGGGCAAGTACGGGTTGGGGAGGAGGGCGCGCGCGTTGGCGGCTACAAGACAGCGGTGCAGGCCGCCGATCTCCTCTCCATTGCGGCAGGCGGCGACAGCCACATCACCCTCAGCCGCGACAATAAGCGGCTGGAGGTCGGCCCAGAGCGTGTCATGCCTCTCGCCTACCTGGCCCACGAGTACCCGGAGGTCGCTCAGCGGCTGCACACCCTTTCCCGCCGCTCCTGGGTGCAGGCCGCGCCCGAATGGCTCGAATACTGGTTGCTACTTCGCGAGCCAGACGGCGATAGCCTGCGTAATGATCAGGAGCGGGCGCTCGTCGCCCTGCTGGCGGAAGGGCCACAGCCGGTGCCGGAAATCGTCAGCCGGCTCGGCGTGCTGCATATCGCTCAGATTGGCGCCGGCGAGCTATTGCGCCAGGAAATCATCGGCCGGGCCGGCCTCACGCCCACTGATCTACTGCACATCGAGGGGCGCGCCGGCCTGTGGGACGCAACCGCCGCGCGCGAGGCCTGGAAAACCTTCGCCCGCTTCCAGTTCAAGGAGCCAGACGAGCTGCGCCGGCAGGTCTGGGAGCGTTTGGCGGAGAATATCACCTATGCCGCCGTCTCCTTCCTCAGTGGCAAGCAGCTCCCGCCGCCGGCCCATCCGGAAGATCGCGATATGGGCCGCTGGTTCTTTGGCAACAGCCTGCAGCCGGCCCATCCTCACCTGGAGACCGAAATCCGCCTGCGCCCGCACCTGGTCGGGATCGGCGCGCCCGCCGGCGCCCTGCTGCAGGACGTCGCCGCCGCGCTGCACAGCGACCTCATCCTGCCCAAACACCACGAGGTCGCCAACGCCATCGGCGCCGTCGCCGGCAGCGTCATGGTTGCCGAGGAAATCCTCGTCTACCCGCACCTCTCGCTGCAGGGCGTAGACGTGCTCGGCTACTTCGTACAGACGAGCGATGGGCGAGAGCTGTTCGAGGAAGAGGAGGCCGCCCTGGCCTACGCTCGCGCGCTCAGCCAGGAACGCGCCCTGGGCGCCGCCATACGCGCCGGCGCCGACAACCCGCAGGTCATTGTCGAAGACATCTCCGACGGTCTGGATACCCACCGCATCCGCGCGCGGGCGGTGGGCAATCCGCGACTGGAGAAGCCTTGAGCCATAAGCCATAGGCTGTATACTGTAAGCTGCGCTCAGGGCTTACAGCTTACAGCTTATGGCTCCAGGAATCGCCATGGACCTTCAACGTATCGACACCCAACGCACCTACCGCGAGCTGCTGGAGCTCATCACCACACTGGCGCTGCCGCCCGGAGAGCCGCTGAATGAACAGCTTCTCGCCGGCCGGCTCAACACCACGGTCACCGCCGTGCAGGAGGCGCTCAAGCTCCTCGCTCACGACGGCCTCGTCACGGTGACGGCGCGCCACGGTATCTACGTCGCTGAGGCCAATGCCGCCGACCTGGCCGAGCTATCCGAGCTGCGGCTGGAGCTGGAAGGGCTGGCGGCTCGCCTTGCAGCGCAGCGCGCCACAGCCGACGACCTGGCCGTCCTCGATGCCCTCTGTCGCGAGCAGGAAGCCTTTGCCCGTGACGAGCCGCAGCGCCTCTTTGACCTCGACCACCGCTTCCACCAGGCCATCGCTGCGGCGGCCCACAACCGTTACCTGGCGAAGACGTTGGAGCAGTTCTTCGGCCTCTCCCGCCGCCTCTGGTTCCTGGCGCTGCCCCGGCTGGGCTCGCTGCCGGGTGCTGTCGGGGTACACGTCGCCCTGGTTGAGGCCATCCGGGCTCGCGACGCCGACCGCGCCGAACGGCTTATGCACGCGCACGTAGAGGGCTTTTATGCCGAGGCCCGCGCCGCGCTCGAAGAAGACAGAAGTTAGCAATCAGCCATGAGCCGTTAGCCTTTGGCTAACGGCTCATGGCTCATAGCTCAATCGCTCAAAGGCCCGCCATGATCCACGTTACCCTCATCTACGGCGAAAACGAAGTCACCCTCGAAACGGAAGCGGGTGCTCTGCTCGGCGATGTCGTCGCCCGCTCCGGCCTGCCCCTGGAGCAGCCCTGCGCCGGCCGGGGCACCTGCGGCAAGTGCAAAGTGCTCGTCGAATCGCAGGGCGGTCTCAAGCCGCCGGACGAGGTGGAGCGGGCCAACCTGACGCCCGGCGAGATCGCCGTAGGCAACCGCTTGGCCTGCCGCGCTCACCTCGACGGCGACGCCCGTATCACCCTTGCCCCCATCGTCGTCTACTCCAATAAGATCTTCCGCGCCAGCAACCGCTTCCGCCGCCAGCGCGACGTGCCGCTGGGGCTCGCCATCGACCTCGGCTCAACCACCGTCGCCGCCCTGCTGACCATGCTTGATAACGGCGAGGTATGCGCCGGTGCCGCCGCCCTCAACCAGCAGACTGTCTACGGCGCCGACGTCATCTCCCGCATCGCCGCCGCCACCCGCAGCGACGAGGACGCCGCCCGCCTGCAGCGCCTGGCCCTGGCCTCCATCAACCAG